>JBCCQL010000192.1:0-6232 GCA_039024355.1 Planctomycetota bacterium | reverse complement strand
CGCCCACCACGCTGACGGCGCCGCCGTCCTGCACGAGCAGCGTCCCCGTGCCTTGGTTGCCCAGCTCCAGCAGCAGGGGACTGCCGGCCGCGGGGTCGCTCACGACGATGCTGCTACGCAGCAGGAAGCCCTGGCCGGCGTCGGCCACGCCGCGGGCGGTGATCAGGCCGGTCGAACCGGCAAAGACGCCCGCCTGCACATTGCCGGAAAAGCGGATGTCGCCGCCCGCCTCGGCGGTGAGCTGGCCGCTGCCGGAGCGGCCGATGACGCCCTCGCCCGCCAGGATGCTGCTGGGCAGGACGACGTCGCCGGGCTCGCCGTCTTCGCCCAGGCGGAGGCCGACGCCCGAAGCCACCGCCTCGGCTGACGTGCCCGGCAAAAATCCCAGCCTCAGGTCCGCGGCGCCGGTGCTGCCGAGCACCGCCTGGCTGCCACCCTCCACGCGAAACACGGGCGTGGCTTCGGTGCCGATGTCCAGCCCGCCTAGCAGGCTGATGGCGCCGCCCTGCACCACACGGGCCGTGCCGCCTTCGAGCCGCAGGTCGAACACGTCCCACGATGGGGCCGCGACGTCGCCGCCGGAAATCGTCAGCGGGGCGAAGGAGCCCTGGTCGGTGATCCGCTCAACATCAATGTCCGACGCCCCGCCGATGGACAGCGGCCCCGAGTAGGCGATCGTGGGCGTGAAAAAATCTAGCCCGGCGCCCGTGATGGTCGAATCGACGATCTCGCCTTGCGCGAACTCGAGCGTCCGCAAGAGGCCCAGCGAGGCGTTGCGGACGCTCCCCGTGCTGCGGAACCGCAGGCTCTGGCTGATCGTCATCCCAGCGGCGTCGACGATCTCGCCCACGCCGAGCACCTCGGTGCCCGTGTCGACTTGGGTGGACCCGCGGAAGCTCGCGGCGCCGTCAATCGTGAGGTTAAGCAGCCCGCCGCCTTCGATCGACGCATCGACAAAGGTTGCGTCGGCCTCGATCCTTGCGTCGAACTCGGCCGTGAGGGTCGACCCGTCAAACCGGACCGGGGCGCCGCGGAGGATGCCGTCACCCAACAGCACTTCGCCGCCGGGGCCAACGGTCCATGCGTTCTGCATGTCGAGCACGGAGAACCCGTCGTTGAAGCCGATGGTGCCGATCCGCATGAAGCCGTTGAAGGGGTCGAGCAGCGGGCCCCGGATATTGAGCGTGGCGAAGTCTTCGCCGAAGACCGGCGACGCCTCCGGACCGATAAACACCTGGCCGTTGCCGTCGGCGCCGTCCAGGTCGATTAGCCCACCGGCGGAGCTTTCGATCAGGCCTTCGCCCCGCAAGATGCGGATCACGCCATCGTTAACCAGCGCGACGCTTCCCGCGCGGGCGAGCAGCACCCGCGGCGTCGAGCCACCGTCATTCAGCAGCAGCTCGCTGCCGGCGTCGATATCGAAGACGGCGTCGACCGTCAGCGTGGTGCTCAGCCCCAAGAGCGAAGAATTGCTGAGGTTCAGGTTCCGCACCGTGACGCCGAAGGAACTCAGGCGGACGTCGGCATTCGGGAACGCCGCGGTGCCGATGTTGATCGTCTCGTCGGGCGCCGGCAGGCCGACCGGCGACCAGTTCAGGGACCCGCCCCATTGACGGTCTAAAATCCCGGTCCAGTTGCGGACCTGGGCGGCGGCGGGCGCCGCGAGCAGCAGGGCCGCCAGCAGCGCGGGGGCGGCGACTCGTAGAGGGGCGGACATCGCTGCGTGCTCCGTTGTCGGGCGGAAACTGGCAAGCCGGGCGTGTGCGCGGCTCCTTGTTAGCCCATGTACGGGCCGCCGAGCAACGTGTTACCGCGGAAAAGCGCGGCCCGGCTTGGCGCCGGCCCGTGCGACCAAGGCAGCAGCGGTGGATGCTGAACGATGAACGATCAGCGATGAGCGATGAGCGATGCGCGGCGAACGCCTTACTCGTACCCTTGGTCGGGCGTGGGGAAGCTGGCCTCGCGGACCTCGTTGCAGAAGTCGCCCACCGCGCGGGTGATCTCGCCCTGCAGGTCGGCGTACGCCTTGACGAACTTGGGCGTGTAGCCCGTGGTCATGCCCAGCACGTCGCTGACGACCAGCACCTGGCCGTCGCACTCGACGCCGGCGCCGATGCCGATGGTGGGGATGGCCGCCTTCTTGGTGATGGCGGCGGCGGCCTCGCTGGGCACGCACTCCAGCACCACGGCGAACGCGCCCGCCTGCTCGGCCGCCTGGGCGTCGGCCAACAGCTGCTTGCGGTCGCGCTGCACGCGGTAGCCGCCCACTTGGTGGACGCTCTGCGGCCGGAGGCCGACGTGGGCCATCACCGGGATGCCCGCCGCCACCAGCGCGGCGATCGTGTCCGCCTGGTCGGCGCCCCCTTCGAGCTTGACCGCCTGGCAGCGGGTCTCCTTCAGCACCCGGCCGGCGTTGCGGATCGCCTCGTGCGGGCCCAGGTGGTAGGTAGGAAACGGCAGGTCGACCACCACCAGCGCGTGCTCCACAGCCCGGCCCACCATCTCGGCGTGGTAGATCATCTGGTCCATGGTCACCGGCAGCGTGTTGCCGTGGCCCTGGACGACCATGCCCAGGCTGTCCCCCACCAGGATGGCGTCGACCCCGCACGAATCGACCAGCCGGGCGGTTGGGTAGTCGTACGCCGTGAGCATGGCGATCTTGCGGCCCTCGGCCTTCATGCCGGCGAGCTTGGGCACGGTCATCTGTTTTGGCATGGGTCGGCCGTGACGGTTGGGGGCTTGGGCAAGGGCCAGGCAACAAGACAGGCGGGCAGCCGCGCGGCACGATGGCGTCGCGTGGTCGGACCCGCCGGTCCGCATTGTCGCCCGCCGGCGTTGCGTGGGCAACGGCCGCTACGACTCACAGACCACCAGCCACCCGCACGCCCGCAGCGACGGCAGCAGCCACGGCGCCGGCAATGCGTGGCGGCGGGTCACTTCCAGCGGAATCCAGCGCCGCACGCTGAGCCCGACAGATCGCAGGTCGGCCTGCAGCTCTCGCCGGCGGAAGGCGTGCAGGAAGAAGTTGGGCACGCCGCGGTACGGGAAGTATTTGTCGCCCACCTCCACGCCGCCGGTCGCCGCCGCTTGCAGCAGGTGCTTGGCGACCCACACCGGGCCGCTCCACGCCGTGGCGGCGTCGCGGAGGTTGAACCAGAAGTTGTGCACGTGCAGCACCAGCTTGCCGCCCGGCCGCAGCACCCGCCGGAAATGCCCCAGCGCCCGCCGGCGGTTGCCCCGGCCGCGGATCATGCCCAGCGTGCTGAACAGGCACATCGCGTAGTCGAAGCCGCCGGTTGGCACGGCGTCGAGCTCCACCAGGTTGGCCCGCAGGCAGTCGATCGGCAGGCCGCCGCACGCCGCCTTCTCGCGCACGACGCCGAGCATCTCCTCCGACAAGTCGACCGCCAACGCCCTATGCCCAGCCGCGACCAGCGGCAGCACGGCCCGGCCCGAACCGCAGCCCAGGTCGATCACCCGGCCGGGCGGCGAGAACTCGTCGGCGAGGACCTGCCGCTCGAAGTCGAACAGCGGGTTGTCGGCGTGATACGCGTCGTAGTCCTGGGCGACCGACTGCGACTGCGCGTAGTCCATCACGCCACGCGGCACGCCGGGCGGCAGCTTCCATTCTGGCAGGGGCGGCTGCTTCACCGGCGTGTGGCGTGCGTGCAGGGGTTTGGGCGGGGCGGTGGTGCGTCGGCAGGCGGCTGCTGGAGAGCCCGCGGCGGGTCCAACCGGACGCGAAGTGGAGCGGCCGCTAAAAAATCTCAGGGCGCCGCGGTTGTCGAACCAACGGCCACGCGTACAACCACAAGTGTAGCTGGTCGGCCGACGCCGTGGACGGCGTGCGGGGCGGCTGCCGCGGACCTCTTCTCTTCGGAGCACGATCAAATGCGACGCATTGTTGAGCTGCTGGCCGTTGGCGTGGTGGTATCCGGGCTGACTTGGGCGCCGGCCTCGGCCCAGCCGCTTCCGCCCGACCTGATCGATTTGCTGGCCGAACTTGGCGTTGTCGTCGACGAGAACGGGGAGGTCATCCAGCCGCCGCCGCCCGTCAATCCGCCGCCGCCGACGCCCCCGCTGAGCGACGCCGACCTGCTGGCGCTGTTGGGCCTTGAGCTCGACGAAAACGGCGTGCCCGTCGCACCAACGCCGCCCGCGCCGCCGAGTAACCCGCCGGTAGAGCCGGCCCCGCCCACCGACCCGCTTGAGCTGCTGATCGAGCTGGGCATCCTGCCGCCGGACTTCGACGCGTCGGCGCCACCGGTCGATCCCGTTCCGCCGGCTGACCCCATGCCACCGGCTGACCCCATCCCGGCGCCGGGGGCGCCGATGACGCCCGACCAGATCGACGCTTTCATTGCTTCGCTCTTGCCGACCACGGCCGACGCACCGCACTCCGCCACACCGTACGAGCCACTTGGGCCCGCGGCGATGCTGCCCCCTGCCCTGCCGCCAGAGCTGATCGAGCTGCTGGGCTTGGCGTGGATGTATGAGCCAGCGGCCACCGGCGGCGCCCCGCCCCAGGCGACCGTCCCGGAGCCGGCCACTCTAGTGCTTCTGTCGCTCGCGGCGCCGTGCCTGTTGCGGCGGCGCCGGCCGACCGGCTGAGGCATTCTGCCAAGCGTTTGGCGTGCCCGCAGGGCGGCGCCCTTCCCGCGCGGCGTTTGCTCCATGGTGGCCCGCCGGGCCCGGGCCGGACGCTTGAGCAACCGCGGCGGGCCGCGGTATAGTCTCCGCCATCGCCGCAGCTGGGCAACCGCCTCCGCCCGCCGGCACCTGACGCCCCCGCGGCCGCTTGCCCGCCGCCCCTACACCGGAGACCCCGACCGTGGCTATCAAGATTGCCATCAATGGTTTTGGCCGCATCGGCCGGCTGACGTTCCGCATCCTCAACGAGCAGCCGGACAAGTACGAGGTGGTCGGCATCAACGACCTGACGGACAACAAGATGCTGTCGACGCTGCTGAAGTACGACAGCACGCACGGCCGGTTCAAGGGCACGGTCGACTTCGACGACGACCACCTGATTGTCGACGGCAAGAAGATCAAGGCGACCGCCATCCGCAACCCGGCCGAGTGCCCGTGGGGCGAGCTGGGCGTGGACATCGTGGTGGAATCGACCGGCGTGTTCGCGTCCAAAGCGGCCGACGGCAAGCCGGGCTACGACACCCACATCGAGGCCGGCGCCAAGAAGGTGGTGCTGAGCCAGCCCGCCAAGGACGGGGCCGACCTGACCTGCGTCATGGGCGTGAACGACAGTGAGCTGACCGCCGACATGACGTGCGTCTCCAACGCGAGCTGCACCACCAACTGCCTGGCGCCGGTGGCCAAGGTGCTGCAGGACGAGTTCGGCATCGAGAGCGGCTTGATGACCACCATCCACGCCTACACCAACGACCAGAACGTGCAGGACCTGCCGCACCGCGACCCGTACCGGGCCCGCGCGGCGGCCATGAACATCATCCCCACCACCACCGGCGCGGCGAAGGCCGTCGGCCTGGTCATCCCCGAGCTGCAGGGCAAGCTCACCGGCTACGCCATGCGGGTGCCGGTGGTGACCGGCTCCGTGGTGGACCTGACGGTGAACCTGGCCAAGCCGGCCGGCGTCGAGAGCATCAACGCCGCGATGAAGGCCGCCGCCGAGGGGCCGCTGAAGGGCATCCTGGCGTACACCGAAGACCCGATTGTCTCGACCGACATCATCGGCGACGCCCACAGCTCGATCTTCGCAGGCCCGTGGACCACGGCCATGGGCGACAAGTTCTTCAAGGTCGTCAGCTGGTACGACAACGAGTGGGGCTACAGCTGCCGCACGGTCGACCTGTGCAGCAAGATGGGCGCGATGTAAGCCGCCCCGAAGTGCTGCTCTGAAAAGCTGCTCCGAAGAACGGATCCGAAGAGCGGCCCACACGCCAAAAAAGAGTTTCACCGCCCCGGCCGCTTCACTCGAAGCCGCCGGGGCGATTTTTTCCCGTGAGCACGGTGGACAACGCGTCCGCGGCGTCAGAGCGACGGTCAATCGCGTGGCGATCCGTCACCCGGCGGCCGAGCGGCTGGTTCTTCGTAGGCGGCGACGCGAACCCCTGCGGGCGTCGGCGCCGCGTTTCGCCATGCCGCTCGCGGCGGCGCGGCCTCGGCGGTGGGGCCGGAGCCGCTGCCGCCCGGCGGCGGTGACGCGCGCCGGTGGAAGGAGCAGACCGCGGCCGCCGGCCCCACCGCGGTGGCGGGG
>JBCCQL010000191.1:0-6266 GCA_039024355.1 Planctomycetota bacterium | reverse complement strand
TCGCGGTGCAGAAGTTCGTCGCGCGGCTGCGGGCCGAGAGAGACGACGCCGGGGTAGAGTCCGTCGGGGCAGAGGCCGCCGAGAGCAGGGGCGGCGATTAGCAGAGAGCCACGGCCCAACCGCCCGCGGCGTATTGCTGACGCCGCGGGCGTGGGCCTGAGGACTTCGCAACTACGGGGAGTCGCCCTTTGCCTCGCTCGGGGGGGGGTGGTTGCGGTCGGCGGGCAGGGCTTCGGCTAAGCCGGGCACGCCGGTGGCGCCGGCGGGGACGTGCAGGCTGGCGCCCTCGAAGTCGTCGCCGATCGGCTCGTACCGGCCCCCCAGGTGCTCAGCCAGGAACGCCTCGGTCACGGCGTTGAAGCTCGTGTTGTTCTCCGGGCGGCGGAAGCCGTGCCCCTCGTCCGGGTACAGCACGTAGGTGACCGGGATGCCCTTCTGCTGCATCGCCTGGACGATCTGGTCCGCCTCGAGCTGCGTGACCCGCGGGTCGTTGGCGCCCTGGCCGATGAGCAGCGGCCGCTCGATCTTGTCGACGAACGTCAGCGGCGACATCGCCCGCAGCGCCTCGCGACCCTGCTCGGTAGAGACGTCGCCCACGCGGAGCTTCATGACGGGCATGAAGGGCGCCCAGTACGGCGGGATGTTCTGCAGCAGCGTGACCAGGCTCGACGGGCCCACGATGTCGACGCCGCAGGCGAACACGTCGGGCGTGTAGGTCATGCCCACCAGCGTGGCGTAGCCGCCGTAGCTGCCGCCCATGATGCAGACCTTGTCGCCCTGGGCGACGCCCCGCTGGACGGCCCACTCCACGGCGTCCAGCAGGTCGTCGTGCATCTTGCCGGACCACTCGCCGTTGGCGGCGTTGAGGAACTCCTTGCCGAAGCCGGTCGAGCCGCGGTAGTTGACGCTCAGCACGGCGTAGCCGCGGTTGGCCAGCCACTGGTGCGTGCCGTTCAGGCCCCAGCCGTCCCGCGCCCCGGGGCCGCCGTGCACGTCTAGCACCATGGGCACGGGCTCGGCCGGCACGCCGTCGCCGTCCGGGTCTGAGCCGGGCGGCAGCGACAGGTAGCTGACCAGGGAGAGGCCGTCGCGGCTCTTGATGACGGGCGTGTGCATCGTGACCAGCGGGTAGTCGTCCAGGTCGTCGCGGTTGCTGAACAGGTAGGTCATGGACGGCTCGCCCGCCACGCCCGACGCCGGGCGGCGGTAGCGGTAGTACTTCACCGGCCCGCTGTCGAAGACGTAGGCGACGATCCACTGCGTGTCGTCCAGCGTGCGGCTGGCGACCTGCCATTCGCCGTCGGCGAAGCCGCTGAGGAACTCGACGTCCCGGCGGATCGACTCGTCGAGGATCTGCCACTCGCGGCGGCTGTAGGTGAACGCGACCGCCTGGGGCGTCTTCTCCGTGGGGTGCATCAGGATGCCGCCGACGTCGGCGCGGCGGTCGTCGGCGATCAGCCGCGTCTCGCCCGAATCGAGGTCGCGGGCGAACAGCCCGGCGGTGTTCCGCTCGCGGCTGTCCTCGAAGTACAGGACGCGGCCCGTCTTGCTGTAGCCGACCGGGCCACTGGTCATGGCGTCCTCGGGCCCCCACTCCTCGATGGGCGCCCAATCGGTGTAGCCCTGCTCGCCGGGTTCGCCCTGCGGCTTGAGCCACGCCAGCCCGCCGGCGGGGGTGTAGTTCACCGCCATGCGTACCTGGTAGTCGTCGTCGGTCACCAGGCCCGCGACGCCGGGGTTGAGCTGCAGCAGCCGCCGCTCGCCGGTCTCGAGGCTCACGCGGTACAGGTCGTGCAGCTGCGGGTTGCGGTCGTTCAGGCCGACCAGGATCTCGTCCGGGAACTTCTCCGAGGCGCCCGCCAGCGTGGCGTTCACGCCGTCGATGGGCGTCAGGTCCTTGGTCGCCTTGGTGGCGACCTCCGTGGCGTACAGGTGCCAGTTCTCGTCGCCGCCCTTGTCCTGGGCGTAGACGACGTACCGGGCGTCGTACGACCAGCTGTGCGAACGGATCCCGCGGACCTTGTCGTCGGTGATCGCGGCGGCCTCGCCCGGCTTGTCCGCCGGGGCGACCCACACGTTCAGCACGCCATTAACCGGCGCCAGGAAGCTGAGCCACTGGCCGTCCGGGCTGAGCTTGGCCTGCGCCCGCTCCGGGTTGCCGAACAGCACGTCGCGGGGGATCAGCGGGGTGTCCGACAGCGGGGTCATGGCCTGGTCCTTCGCGGCTGCGGCGGTCTGCAGCGCCGCCGCCTCACCGGCGAGCTTGAACTCGGGCCCCGGCGGGTAGTACTGCACCTCGCCGACAAAAGCCGGACCCGGCTCGGCGACTTCCGACTGGCCGCAGCCGGTCAGCAGCAACGCCACCACGCCGCCGAAGGCGGCAAGCTCGGTAAACACTAACGCGGCTCGCTTGAGCATCAGAACGTCCTCCGTGAAGGGCCCGCGGGGCAGGGCGGCCGAGGGTGGCGTCGCCTGCCGGCAGCGGGCTTCTTAGGCAGCACGCGGCGTGGTCGCCTTGCATGGCGGCCGCGGCATGGTGGGCCGCTCTCCGAGCGGCGGATTCGACATCGGCGGGCCAGTGCGGCCGCGCGAGGGCGGCGGCGCCAAGGCGGCGACGCAGAGGCGGCCGACGCAGCACGCCTAGCCGCACAGCCCCATACTGCCGGCGGCAGTATAGCGCAGCCGATTAGCGGTTGCTACGAGCGGCGCCCGGCCCGGGTTCGCCGTTGGGCCAAGGTCCCGGCCGCTGCTAGCACTGCTGCCAAGACGCCGGCGGCCGGCTCGGGCACGGCCTGCGTGGCCGCCAGCGTGGCGGCTTGGGCGGGCGTGCCGAAGTTCGCTTGCCAGATCGCAAGGTCATCTGCGTCGACGCGGTTGTCGCCGTTGGCGTCGGCGGCCAGACCGGCGCCGGTTTGGTTCAGGGTGTTCCGCCACTGGGCGTAGTCGGCGCCGTCGACCATGCCGTCCCCGTTGAAGTCGCCCGCCAGCGGCGGCGGGCCGATAACCGACAGCACGCCGGTCGATTGGGCGAACTCGTACACGCCGTCGCTCCAGAGGCCGCCGCCGAGGTTGTCAAAACCATCCACGCGGAACGTGCCCGTGTAGCGGGTGTTCGCCGTGGCAATGAGCTCCCAGGAGTCGCCCGGCGTGGTCGAAGCGGCCGACAGGTCCAGGTCGAGCACGCCCTCCAGCAGCACGGCGCTGGCGGCGCCCGCCAGGGTGTTGTTCTCGCCCGCCCCGCCGATCGTAAAGTTCAGGTTTGCGTCTCGGGCGAGCCGGAAGCGCCCGGTGTCGACCTCGATGTTTCCGTCGAACGTGTTTTGCCCAGAGTAGAAGCGGACCCAAGTGTCCAGCGAGAAGTCTGGCGCCGGCGGCAGGGCGATGGTGAGCAGCCCGTCGCCGTGCACGGCCGAGTAGACGTCGATGGCGCCCGCGTCGGCGGACAGCGTGCCGCTGCGGATGATCGTTAGGTTGCCCTCCAGACGCATGGGCGAGGCGTCGCCGTCGGGCGAGTTGTGGACGATCTCGCCCGCCTGCAGCACCAGCTGGTCCACGATCACGCGTGTGCCGTTGCCCCGGCCGCGGTACATCAGCCGGCCGCCGTTGACGTTCAACGCGTTGCCGGCGAAGCGGAAGTCGCGGTCGCTCTCCGGCGTGCGGAGGGTGTTGGAGTTGGTGGCGTAGTTGGCGCCGGGGCGGGCGAAGTACCCGTCGCTCCAGTTGCCGTTGTAGTTGAAGCCCGACGTGCCGACGGGGTCGTCGCCTGTCAGCAAGACGTTGGTCGCCGGCGACGGGTGGCCCTGCGGGCCGCGGCCCATGTCGATCCGCAGGGCGTGCACCATCGCGACGTGCCGCTCGCGGTTGATCAGGCTGTCTTCGGTGGTGAAGTTCAGCCCGTAGGGCCAGAAGTGGTTGCCGTCGGCGTTGAGCACCGTGCCGATGCCGTCGAACTGCTGCACCAGGGCGTTGGCGGCCGGCCCGGTCCAGCGGTTGTTCTGCAGGTTGGCGTACCACTCGCCGTAGATGCCGACGCCCACCGTGTGGGCGATCTCGTGCAGGGCGATCGGCGTGTTGGGCCACATGCCGCCCCAGCGGATGCTGCCGTTGATATTGCCGTCGGCCGTGGGCACCGCGGCGTTGTAGGTCACCGACAGGTCGATATCGAACGCGCCGTAGCGGTTGTAGACCTCTACCGCCGCGTCCATGGCGGCGATGGCCGCCTGCCGGCGTTGCTCGGTTGGCCAGTTGTTGGAGAGCGTGTAGGTGACGTCGGCCGCCGACGTCGAGCACAGGACCAAGCTCAGCAGCAACGCCAAGCCTGCAGCGGGGCCCCGCCGGCGGAGGGCGGTCAGATTCGCGGGGGCGGTCAGACAACCGGGCATCGACGCGTACTCCTTGCACGGACGCCGCCCTGCTGGGGGCGGCACGGCCGTGGCGGCGGAAGAGATAACCGAAAAGCAACGTGGGGCCAGCCGAACGCCGCCCCGTCGACAACAGCGAAACAGACGCCAAGGCAGGGCGCTCCGCTACCACCCAGTGTAAGGGCCTGTTGCAAAGAGGCCCATACGCTTGCGGTTTTCCCCACTAACAAGAGGAACGGCCACTCCGCTGTACCAAGGACGGCGGCATCGCAAGAGCGCCGTCCAAGTGCCCTTGGCGCGGCTACGCCGCGGTGGTGCTCACAGCGCCACGCGGCCGGCGGACGGCTGAGATGCCCAGTACAGACGCGAGCGTAGCCAGTAAAACAGCAGACGGCTCGGGGGCCGCCGCCACCGCACCCGGCTCTTGCCCGCCGCCGAAGCCGGCCCGCCAGATGATGAGGTCGCCCAGGCCGATGTTGCCCAAGCCGTCGCCGTTGCCGTTGAGCAGCGATTCGTCGCCGCCCAGGTTGTTCCGCCAATACGCGTAGTCGGCGCCGTCGACGACGCCGTCGCCGTTGAAGTCGCCAGGCGGGAGGTCAGGGATGAGCGACGCGAACACCCCGCCCAGCGCCTCGATCTCTGCCTGGTAGTCCTGGATGCCGGTCCACCAAGAGATATCACCGATCGAGCCCCAGGGGGTGGTGCCGCCGCTCAATACCCCGGCGATCAGAAACTCGTCGTTGATCTCTACCAACAGCGGGCCTCCGCTGTCGCCACGCGCCGGCGCTGACTCCAGCGGTAAGGGAGTTGCGTCGCTGCCGGAGATGGTGTTCCCGAACGCCGTCCCGTTGTCGAAGTCGACCGAGAAGAGATTGGTTCCGCTGCTAAATTCGCCTACGGCTCTCCCGAATCGATCGATGATGTTCGTCCCCGCGACGCGCACCCCCGACGGGCCTTGCGTAGTTGCTTCGACACCTCTCGCCCCATACCCGATGACCACCGCGGTGGAGCCGACCAGGGTGTCGGTCTCCGTGGTAAGCCTCAGCGGGGTCGCCACCGTGTCGGGCACCGGTTGCGCTAGGCGGACGACGGCTACGTCACCGCCGTCTAGCAACGAGCCAAACGGCGAGTCCGGGTAAATGACTTGGGCGATGTCCACGATGAGGTCGGGCGACGCGACGCTTTCGCCGAAGACGGCCTGCTCCCCCACGAAGGGGTCGCAGTGGCGGGCGGTGAGCACCATGTCGTCCGCGATCAACGCCCCGCTGCAGTAGGAGCTCAACCCGCCAAACGACTGGAACGCCAGGGATACCACCGCGTCGAACGGCTCAGCAAAATCCCGCGCACCGGACAGACCCACCCCTGCGTTGATCGAGACCTTTGGAAAGACTCCGGGGGCTGGCGGGGCAGTCGATGCCTGAGCCCACGCGTCGCTGCAAGAGGCCGCCAGCACGGCGGCGTTGAGCAGCGCAAAAAGACGCAGTGCAAAAGACTGCTTAGGCAGTAGTGCAAGCATGGAGGTCGGTGCGGGGATTTGTGGCGGATGCGGTGACCGGGAACGAGTTTTGCCATCGGAGCACGGCAATATAGACAAAACGCGTGCTTGACGACACGCAAATTGGCCGGAAAACCGGGGCTGTTTAGCGATGGGTCTTGGCGATCCTGGGCGTTTCGCGTGGCTGGGTGTTTTTCCGATAACGCGAGGCGGTTTCAGGCTGCCGGTGCGGCACGCCTGCGGCCGAGGGTCGATGCGGCGACCGCCACCGTCAGGACAGCAAACGCCGCCGCCGGCTCGGGGACCGGCGCCGGGCCTAGGCCGATCGGGGCCCGGCCGAAGTTCTCTCGCCAGATCTCTAGGTCGGCGGCGTCGACAACGTCGTCGCCGTTGGCGTCGGCCATCAGCCC
>JBCCQL010000190.1:0-6311 GCA_039024355.1 Planctomycetota bacterium | reverse complement strand
GTCGATTAGCGCGGATCAGTGTTCCCCGTCCCCGCAGCCGCCCGCCCGCGGGTAGAATGCCACCGTCAGGGGCTGCTGACGACAAGGACACACGCGATGGCTTTTCTCGCAAGAACGACCAAGCCCGACTTCGCCGCCGATGCGTTTTTCATCGCCACGCCGCCGCGGGCAAGTTGGGCAGCGGCGCCGACGGCGCCAGAAACGCCGAGAACCTTGACGCCACCCTCTGCGGCGGTTGGTTTTGCGTGCCGGCGCTGGCGGGCGTTGGTGCAGGCGGCCGCGCTGATAATCGCCATCTTGACCTCGCCAACCGGCAGCGACGCGGCGGCTATCATTACGATTATCGAGGAAGACGGAAGTGTGGTGGCTCGCGGGACGGGCTCGATCAACACCGACTCTCTCATAACTTCGTCAAGTAGTTTCGCCCTAGAACCCGGCGGACTCTTTGGCACTCCACCTGCTGTTCGAGTTGGTCCCGCCGGCGATGTGACGCTTGGACGGTCAGAATCCTTAAGTGGTCCAATGAGTATCGGACCGCTTGCCGAATTCGTAGCAGCGAGCGAAGGATCGGGGGACCGGTTTGGAGTCAGTTTCTTCCTTCAAGGCCCGCCGGTAGGCACTCCTAGTATCAGCGTCCCGAGGGACTACCTGTCCGGCACACCACTGTCTGGTCTAGCCGAATACGAGGGAGAGAGTCTGGCGTCGCTTGGGCTCACGCCGGGCACGTACGTCTGGACGTGGGGCAGCGGCGATGCCACCGACAGCCTGAGCGTGATCATCCGGGTGCCGGAGCCAACCGGCTTGGCCGCCGGGGCCGCGGCCTTGTTGCCGGCGGTGCTCGTCCGCCGGCGCCGCTCTTCGGCGCCGCAGAAGCTGCTAGGCACGCCTGGGCCGGCGTGTTAGCCTCCGCCGTAAGCCGGCACGCTCGGAGCCGGCGGGACCTTTCGCGCCCGGGGGTTTTGCCATGAGCGACGCAGCGGGAACGTCCGCGGACCAGTTCTTCGACGCCCTGTGGGCGGACTACGTAGCGATGGCGCCGCAGGCGGGGCGGATCCAGGCCGCGTTCCAGGAGCGGGGCGAAGTGATCGTCAACGACCACGTCGCCTTCCGCACGCTGGCGCTAGAGCCCATCGGCCTCGAAGCGTTGGAGCCGCACCTGCTGGCCTTGGGGTACGAGCGGTTCGCGCCGTATGAGTTCCCCGCCAAGAAGCTGCGTGCGTACGGCTACTTGCACCCGACAACCGGGGCGGGCGGCGGCGACGGCACACGGGTCAGCCGGCCGCGTGTGTTCTTGAGCGAGCTGCTGACCGACCAGCTCTCGGCCGATGCGCAGGCTATCTTGCGGCGGTGCGCGGGGCAGGTAGACGCCACGCGGGTGGGCCGGCCAGACATCTTTTGGGCCGGGCGGCTGTGGGACCCTATCTCTTGGGACGAGTACCAGATGCTAGCCGCCGAGAGCGAGTACGCCGCGTGGATGGCCACCATCGGCATCCGCCCCAACCACTTCACGATCAGCGTCACGGACTTGGTGCACCACACCAGCGTGGAGCAGGTGCTGGGCGTCGTGGAGGGGCTGGGCTACGCCGTGAACGCGTCGGGCGGGCGGGTGAAGGGCTCGCCGGAGGTGCTGCTCGAGCAGGGTTCGACCCTGGCCGATGAGATGCCGATGCCGTTCGCCGGCGGCGAGACCCACCCGGCGCCGACCTGCTACTACGAGTTCGCCAAGCGGTACCCGCAGCCCGACGGCCAGCTGTTCCAAGGCTTCGTGGCGGCCAGCGCCGACAAGATCTTCGAGTCGACCGACAAGCGTGGCGGTTAGTTTTGACGGTACGACGGTACGACGGTAGGGGGATGAGGGGGATGACGGGAAGGGGATGAGGGGGATGGCGGGGCGTTGCGGGTGATGCCCCCGGTGTTGCCAAACGTGGCGTGCAGGCGTGGGGATTAGTTGGTGCCGGCGATACAAACCTGCTCTTTCTCCCAGTGAGTCGGCTATCGCTTCGCAAGCCCGATCAGTTAAACCCACCAATCGACCATCCCCTTATCCCCTCCCGTCATCCCCCTCATCCCCTTACCATAAAAACGCCCTAGCGAGGCAGCCAATTGACCGGCCAGAACCCTAAAGTGGTGAAGGTTTGCATCCTGGGCGCCGGCAAGATCGGCGGGGCCATCGCCCGGCTGCTGCACTTCTCTGGCCGGTACGACGTGCTGGTGGGCGACGTCTCGCAGGAGGCGCTCGACGCCCTGGCGGCCGAGACGCCCGTGCGGACCGCCCGGGTCGACGTGTCCGACGCGGGGCAGCTGGCCGGGGCGCTCGAGGGGCAGCGGGCCGTGCTCTCGGCGTGCCCGTTTTATCAGAACGAGGCCATCGCCCGCGCGGCGTTGGTGGCCGGCGTCAGCTACTTCGACCTGACCGAGGACGTGGCCACCACCGAGGCGGTGCGTGGCATCGCCCAGCGGGCGGCCGACGGGCAGGTGTTCGTGCCGCAGTGCGGGCTGGCGCCCGGTTTCATCGGCATCCTGGCGTACGACCTGTGCCGGGGTTTCGACAAGCTGGACCGCGTCAAGATGCGGGTGGGCGCGCTCCCGCTCTACCCCACCAACATGCTGAAGTACAACCTGACGTGGTCCACCGACGGGCTGATCAACGAGTACTGCAACCCGTGCAACGCCATCCGCGAGGGCAAAGAGGTCTCGCTGCAGCCGCTCGAGGGGCTGGAGCACTTCGCCCTGGACGGAATCGGCTACGAGGCGTTCAACACCTCCGGCGGGCTGGGCACGCTCACCGAGACGCTGGCCGGCTCGGTGACGGACCTCGACTACAAGACCGTCCGCTACGAGGGGCACCAGTACCTGATGGTGTTCCTGCTGCAGAGCCTGCGGCTGCAGAACCGGCAGGCGCTGGTCAAGGAGCTGCTCGAGTCGACCGTCCCCTGCACGCACCAGGACGTCGTGCTGACGTTCTGCACGGTCACCGGGTGGAAGGACGGCACGTACCAGCAGGTGGCCGACGCACGGAAGATCTACCACGGCCAGCTGCACGGCGAGCCGGCCAGCTCGATCCAGATCACCACGGCCACCAGCATCTGCGCGGTGCTGGACCTGCACCTGGGCGGCGGGCTGCCGGCCCGCGGGTTTGTGCGGCAGGAGGACGTGCGGCTGGCCGACTTCTTGGCGAATGAGTTTGGCCAGCCCTACGCCGGCGCCACGCAGGTGGGCGTGCCGATCACCAGCACCACAACCACCGGACCCGTGGGGACGCTATGAACGTGAAGACCGACCTGCTGCCGGGGCTTATCGATGGCGCCGCGCCGGGCTGCGTGATCGGCCGACGGGCGTCGGCGGGCGCGGCGGGCGTGGTCCGGCCGAAGTCGCCCATCGACGGCGGACAGACGCCGGCCGTCACCGCCTGCACGCCGGAGCAGGTGGGCGGGGCCATCGCCGCGGCGCGCGGGGCCTTCCTCGACTGGCGCCGCGTCCCCGCGCCGCGGCGCGGCGAGCTGGTCCGCCGCGTCGGCGACCTGGCCCGCACGCACAAGGCCGAGCTGGCCGAGATCGTCTGCGTCGAGTCGGGCAAGATCCGGGCCGAGGCCGAGGGCGAGATCCAGGAGTGGATCGACGTCTGCGAGTTCGCCGTTGGCCTGTCGCGGCAGCTGTACGGAAACACCATCGCCAGCGAGCGGCCGGAGCACCACCTGATCGAGCACTGGCAGCCGCTGGGGCCGGTGGGCGTGATCTCGGCGTTCAACTTCCCCAGCGCCGTGTGGGCGTGGAACGCGATGGTGGCCCTGGTGTGCGGCGACACCGTGGTGTGGAAGCCGTCGGAGCAGACGCCGCTCACGGCCTTGGCCTGCCACGAGATGGTGTGCCGGGCGGCCGAGGGGTTCGACGGCGCCCCGGCCGCGCTCTCTAGCGTGGTGATCGGCGACGCCCAGGCGGGCGCCACGCTGGCGGCCGACGCCCGGCTGCCGCTGGTCTCCGCCACCGGTTCGATCCCCATGGGCAAGAAGGTGGCCGCCGCCGTCGGCGCCCGCCTGGGACGCTGCCTGCTGGAGCTGGGCGGCAACAACGGCATGATCGTCACGCCGACGGCCGACCTCGATCTGGCGGTGCGGGCCATCGTCTTCGCCGCGGTCGGCACCTGCGGCCAGCGGTGCACCAGCCTCCGCCGGCTGTTCTTGCACCTTGACATCGCCGCGGAGCTGCTCGCCCGGCTCGAAAAAGCGTACGCCACGCTGCCGATCGGTGACCCGCGCGAGGGCGGCACGCTGGTCGGCCCGCTGGTGGGGCCGGCGTCGCTGGAGCGGATGCAGGCCAGCCAGGCGGCCGCCATCGAGCAGGGCGGCACGCTGCTGTGCGGCGGCGGGGCCGTCACGGCCGGCGTGCCGGCGGGCGGCGCCTACGTGCAGCCGGCGATCGTCAAGATGCCCGGCCAGACGCCTATCATGCACGAAGAGACCTTCGCCCCGCTGATGTACGCCCTGGAGTACGACACGCTCGACCAGGCGATCGAGCTGCACAACGCCGTGCCGCAGGGCCTGTCGTCGTCGATCTTCACGGGCGACGTCCGCGAGGCGCACCGATTCCTGGGCCCCGCGGGTTCCGACTGCGGGCTGGTGGGCGTCAACATCGGCACCTCCGGCGCCGAGATCGGCGGCGCCTTCGGCGGCGAGAAAGAGACCGGCGGCGGCCGCGAGTCCGGCTCCGACAGCTGGAAGCAGTACATGCGCCGCTCGACCGCCACCGTCAACTACGGCGCCGCCCTGCCCCTAGCCCAAGGCATCCGCTTCGGCGACTGAACGGGTGCCGTGTGCTTGCAGACGGCGGCAAGGCTTTACCCTGCCGACAGCCCACGCAGGCGGTCGTACAGCGGGGTGGCGTGGGTGCGGATCATGGTGAGCAGTGTCTCGGAGAGCTCGGCCTGCCCGCCGCCGGGGCGGGACTCGAGCGTCGGCGAATCGTTGGCGTTGGTGCGGATGTCGGCCGGCTTGGTTTTTTCTAGGGCGAAGTCGAGCGCCCGCTCTGACGCTTGAAACCCAAAGTGCCGCAGCACGCCACGCAGCGCGGCACGCGGATCGCTGTACAGCTCTTCGTAGCTCAGCAGCATCCAGCTCGGCTGGCTGGCCCCGTTGCTGACGCCATTAATTATCGCCGCCTCAACGACGTCGATCGCCCGCTGCATGTGCAAGATCCACCACGTCACGTTGCCGTTGACGAACTCGTCGCGCGAGACCTCGCCGGGGTCGAGGTGCCCGCCACGCAGGGCGTAGTTGTAGTACGACCGGAGGGAGTCTGCCGGGTTGCGGTAGAGGTACAGGTGCGGCCCGGCCCCGCGGACGTCGAACCAGTCGTGGGACAAAAGCGCAATGGCGGGTCGGCTGCCGCCGGCGTCGGCGGCGAACGGGTTGGTCCAGCCGGGCGTCACCTGGTGCAGCACCGGGCACAGGCGGTGCTGGGTGGCCGTGTAGAGCTCTTCCCGCGTGAGCCCGGCGTCGGCGGCCGCGGCGGCGTGGCTCGGGTCTTCGTCCCACCAGCGGGCGATGCTCAGCATGTGCATCAGCCACGTCCGGCCGCACCGCGGGAAGCTCATCAGGTAGCGGTCGGCGCCGGTGAGCTGCTCGCGCACCCAATCGGGCAGCGGCATGAAGTCTTCGATGCGTGGCGGTGCGTCTGGCATCCGTTGCTCCGTATCGATCCGCCCGAGTTTCTCGCAGGCCCGGCCGCTCCTTGGCCCGCGGCGTGGCGTGGGGTTTAGCCGCCCACCACGTGGGCGCCTTGAGCGGGTCGCGACGTAAAGGCGTACGCCGCGCCGCCGGTGGCCTTCTCGTACTCCGCGAGGATCTGTTCGGCGATGGCGGCCGCACGCTGCGTGTCGGCCAGCGTCACCGTGCAGCCGCCGAAGCCGCCGCCGGTAATCCGTGAGCCGTAGACGCCGCCCTGCGGGCCGATCTGCCCGGCCAGCTCGACAAGCGTGTCGATCTGCGGGCAGCTCACCTCGTAGTCGTCCCGCAGCGAGTCGTGGCTGGCGTGCATCAGCCGCCCCGCCTCTCGCCAATCGCCCGCGGCGGCGGCGGCCGAGAAGTCGAGCACCCGCTGGTTCTCGCCCACAACGTGCCGCGCTCTACGCAGCTCGGTCTCGGTGAGCTCCGCCGCGCTCGCAGCCAGCTGCTGGGGCGTGACGTCGCGTAGCGCTTGCACGCCCAGCTTCTCCGCGGCCGCCTCGCACGTGGCGCGGCGAAGCGGGTACTCGCTCGAGCCCAGGTCGTGCGTCACGTTGCTGTTGGTGATCAGGATCGTGACGCCGGGGTCGG
>JBCCQL010000189.1:0-6316 GCA_039024355.1 Planctomycetota bacterium | reverse complement strand
CGGCGGTGCGCCCCGAAGCGCCTCCTTGCGAGCGGTGGACACCAATCAAAACAAGACACGCAACTCTCATCCGGCGATCCGAGGAACTCATGCACAACACCTTCTCCCGAAGCCTCATCCGGCGTGCCGGGCTGCGCTGCTGCCTGGCGGCGATCCTGGCCGCCCTGTGCGGTCTCGCCACGCCGGCCGCGGCGCAGCTGACCACCGCCAACCTGATTGGCGACAGCGTGTCGTCGCCCGAGAACGCTCGGTACAACGACGTTGGCAACGCGATCGAGCGGTTCAACAACCGCGACGTGCTGAGCGCCCGCAACTTCCTGGAGAAGGCCAAGCAGGACCAGCCGAAGCTGCCGCCCGTGGGCGTGATGCTCGCCAAGATGTACCTGCTGAGCGGCAACGGCGCCCAGGTGCGGCCCGCGCTGGAGCAGACCATCAACGACGACGCCGACGACCCCGAGCCGTACCTGATGCTCGCCGAGTCCAACCTGCGGGCGCGGAACACGATCGAGGCGGACGCGCTGTTCGACAAGAGCGTGGGCCTGATCGACGCCTACGACAGCAACCTGAAGCGGAAGCGGCGCCTGGCGATCCGCGCGTACAGCGGCCGGGCCTCCGTGGCCGAGAGCCGCGGCAAGTGGGCCGCCGCCGAGGCCGACCTGCGGGCGTGGATCGAGCAGGCGCCGTACGACGCCACGGCCCGCACACGGCTGGGCCAGGCGCTGTGCATGCTCGAGCGGACGGAAGAGGGCTTCCAAGAGTTCGTCAAGGCGAAGAAGGAAGACGAGAACCGCGCCAACCCCTACGTGATGGTGGCGGTCACCCTAGAGCGGATGGGCCAGCAGGCGGAGGCCCTTGAGCAATTCAAAAAGGGCTACCAAGAGAGCGGGCGGGAAGAGACCACGCTGCTGACCTACGCCCAGGCGTTGATCAACGCGGACCAACTCGCCAAGGCGGTGCCGATCTTGACCGAGGCCCGCGCCGCGGCGCCCAACTCGTTTAACGTGTGGCTGTTCAGCGGCGTGGCCCAGCGGATGTCGGGCGACGTGGCCCAGGCCGAGCGGTCGCTGGTGCAGGCCCTGGCGATCCGGCCCGGCAGCCGCGAGGCGTACGGGCAGCTGGCTCAAATCTTGTCGTCGTCGGAGGACCCGCAGCAGCGGACGCGTGGGCTGCAGTACGCCGGCACGCTGGCCAAGCTCTACCCGGACAACGCCGACGCCAGTGTCACGCTCGCCTGGGCGCTCTACCAAAACAACCGCAGCCGCGAGGCGACGGCCACCCTCCGCAAGGCCCTGCAGTCCGGAACCAACGGCATGGGCGCCGACGCCCGGGTGCTGCTGGCCAAGATCTTGATCGCCACGAACCAGACGGACAACGCCCGCCGGGTGCTGCAGTCCGCCATGACGGACAACCGCGGCATCTTTGTGCAGCGGAAAGAAGCCGAGAAGCTGCTGGCCGATCTGCAGTAGCGCGGCAGCGCGGGGCACGCCGCGCGTCTTTGCTGGGCGCATAAAAAAGGTCGTGGCAGGTCGATCCGTCGTCCTGCCACGACCTTTATCCTGAAGCGAATCACACGGCGTGAATCGCCCTCCCGTTTCCTACAACCGTGTATCGGCGGGCGTGGCGTGGGGGACGACGGAATCTCTCGCGTGGCGCCGCAAATCGCGTGGCTTCTCGCCCACGCTAGCGGCGACCCTGCCGGCTAGGAAGGCTTGCACGCCGCGGCGCTGCTTACTGCCCACTGCCCACTGCGTCCTTCCCACCGCTTACTGCGACAGCTGCTGCAGCAGGCCGGGGAAGTTGGTTGCGGGCCGGGCGGCGGGCCGCCCTTGGCCGCCGGGGCCGCCGATGCCTAGGCCCATGGCCGGCACCGTGCCCAGGACCTCGAATTTGGTCGGCTCGACGCCCTGCATGACAGTGGCGGGTTGTTCTGGGGCAAAGGCGCCGTGCGGCGCCGGCCGGCTGCCGGTGCTGCAAGAGTTAGGCCGCCACAGCGAGTTGAGGCACGGCCGGTTGTACCGCCCACCGCAGCAGCCCGTGTGTCCTGGGTCGCATTGGTAGTAGGCGTTGTGGCTCCGCAGCGGCGTCGACGACGCCAGCGGCATGCCGTTGGTGTAGGTCGTCACCGGGTCGTACACCGGGTCGCACGCCGAGGCGACCAGCGGGATGGCCAACAAGATGGCCAGGGCGACGGCGACGCTCCGCCGGGGTGTAGCCGGGCGGGCCTTGGCTGGCCGCGACTTAGCTGGGCGGGACGATGCCGGGCGGGGCGTTCTTTGGCCGGAGAGCATGGGCGGGGATCCTTCCTGCGGTGGCGTGGCCCGCGCGTGGGGCGGCGTGTGTCGGCGGCAGGCCAATCCTTGGCGCCGCGGCGGGCTGGGGTGGTGGGCGGCGCGGGGCGCCGTTGCGCTCCGCACCACCTAACTCTTCCCGCGCCCTGCGCTGCGTGCCGGGGCCACTGTTGCAAAAAGGCAACATCGCGGCCCCGCCGCACCGGTGTAATCGGCGCCACCCGTCCGGTTTGCCAGCGGCCGGCGGGCATCGGCCTCGGGCTGCTCTCAAATCAGCCCGCGTCGCGTACGCGCCCCTCGGGCGACTGCAGGTCGAAGAGCGACAGCAGCTCGCGGCGCGACAGCCCGTAGCTGCCCGGCGCCGAGTCCGCGCGGAAAACCTCGTCGAACAGCTCCCGCTTCTGGGCCAGCACCTCGTCGATGCGTTGTTCGATGGTGCCGGCCACCGTCATCCGCGTGACCGTCACCGGCCCCGCGGCGCCGATGCGGTGCGCGCGGTTGATCGCCTGATCCTCAACCGCCGGGTTCCACCACCGGTCGAACAGAAACACGTAGCCGGCGAACTGCAGGTTGAGCCCCACGCTGCCCGCGCCGTAGCTCATCAGGATCACGTGGCAGCCCGGGTCGCTGCGGAACCGCTCGATGACGCCGTCGCGCCGGCCGTGCGGCACCCGGCCGTGGTACGCTACCGGGCCGAACCGCCCCAGCCGCTCGCCGAGCCGCTCGAGCGTCTCGACCCACTGGCTGAAGACGATCGCCTTGCGGCCGCTGGCGGCGCACTCTTCGAGCTCGGCCTCTAGCCGGTCCGCCTTGCTGCTGGCGCCGGTGGCCGGGTCGAAGTTGCAGACCTGCTTCAGGCGCAGCACCAGCTCGAAGACGTGCTGGATGGCGACGTCCGCCCCCCGCTCGCCCAGGGCGACCACGCCCTCCTGCTCCGCCCGCTGGTAGGTCTGCCACTGCTCGTCGGACAGCGCTATCTGCTCGTCGCGGATCAGCTTGGGCGGCAGGTCCGTGAGCACCCGCTCCTTGGTGCGTCGCAGCACGGCGTCCGCCACCGCGGCCCCCATCGCCCGCGGCCGCATGCCGGGCGCCAGCAGGCCGGGCGACACAAAGTCGAAGATGCCGGCCAGGTCGTCCGTGCTGTTCTCGATGGGCGTCCCGGTGAGCGCCCAGCTGCGTGTGCGGGCGATCGACCGGACGGCGCCGCTGGTGGCGCCGCGCGGGTTCTTTATGCGCTGCGACTCGTCGAGGATCACCAGGTCGAACGCCAGCGGCGTGGCCGGGCCCGCCCCGTCGAGGCCTACCCCGTCGATAGGCGGCGACGCGGCGTCGGTCGTCACGCCAGCGGCGTCGGGCCCGCCGGGCGGAGACTTGAAAACCGCCCGGTCGCGGACCACGGTCTCGTAGTTGGCGATCGTCACCACGGCCGACGACGCCCGCCAGGCGTAACGCCGCGCGGCGGGCGGGCCCTCGACCGTCGCGACCGAGAGCTCCGGCGCCCACAAAGCGAACTCCCGGCGCCAGTTGCTCACCAGCGGCTTAGGGCACACCAGCAGCACCCGCGTCAGCTGCCCGCTCCGCGCCAGCAGCCGCACGGCGGTGATGGCCTGCATGGTTTTGCCCAGGCCCATCTCGTCGGCCAGCACCGCGTGGCGCCGCGGGAAGAGGAACGCGACGCCGTCCAGCTGGTACGGGAACGGGTGGAACGGGAAGCGGAGCGACTCGGATTCGAGCAGCGCTTCGAGCGGCGGCTGCAACAGGTACTGCAGCCGGTCTTCCAGCTTCACCACGTCGGCCGGCGGCCGGATGCGGGTGCAGCGGCGTGGCCTCCGCGGCCGCCCGTCGCTGGGGGGCCCGTCGCTGGTAGGTCTGTCGATACGCTGCGGCACGCCAACGGCCGGCACACCGGTGGGCGGCCGGGCGGCGCGGCTGGCGGTGAGCCGCGCGGCGCCCTCGGGCAGCAGCCGGCCGAAGAGCCGCACCACGGGCGGGCCGACCGCCAGCGAGGCGACCTGCACCGGCTCGTCGCCCGCCGCCCGCCAGCTCTGCGTGATGGCCGGTCCGCTCGGCGCCAAGGCGTGTTCGCCCGCCGGGCGGTCGAGTCCGACCAACGGCAGCGGCGCCGCAGCCACCGGCGTGGCGGCCAGGTCCGCGGCGGCAAAGCTGAGGGCGACCCGCCCACCGGTTGCGGGCTTAGGCTGCACGGCGGTCGCTCGCCTCGGTGTTAGCCGACAGCCTGTTGCCAGACATCTGGTCGCCGGGTTGGCCCTGGCCCAGCCGCTGCGCCTCGCGGATGGCTTGCGTGATACGCTCAAACGGCTCGCAGGGGTCGACCGACTGCGTGAGCTGCTGCAGCCAGCGTTCGGCCTGCTGGGCGTGGCGTTGGTGCGCCCAGGCCGTGACGCCCGGTAGCCGGATAGCGGTTTGCGGCGCCGCGGCCGGCTGGTCCGGCGTGCTTGGCTCGCGCGCAGCCAGGCGTACGACGGGCAGGTCCGCGGCCGCCGGCGCCGCGTCGGCGTCGGCGATCACCACGACGCTGGCCTTGATGGCCGACCGACGCACCAGCGTTCGCCCCAGCTGCTCGCCCAGCAGGTAGGGGCGGAGCGTCGGGCCGAACAAGATCTGCTGCGCGCGGCTCGCCGCCAGCGGCGCGGTGCAGTGGAACTCGAGCGGCCGGCCCGTGGCGGTCACAATCAGGTAGCCGCCGGTGAAGCCAACCGCTTCGTCCTCCAGGAAAGCCAAGTAGCCGAACGTCGGGTCGTCGCCGTGTGGGTCGGTGGCGTCGGTGCTCTTCATGCGCGGCTGCGGCGTGGTTGCGTGTGTCGGCAGGCGTTTTCTGCGTGCGGGTCGGCGTCGGCGGTCCTACGAGCGTCCGTAGAACACGTCGGTCCTTTGCGGCGGTGTCTGCGAAATCGGCCGTGGAACGCCGATCGCCGGTCCCGACATTCGATTTCGCGCGTTAGCTCGAAGCCACGCAGCGGGCAGGGCGGCGCCAGCAGTGCTGCGCTGCACGGCCGCCCGGCGGCCGCGGCGCCCGGCCGGCCCCAAATTGCATCGGGCGGCGCCGCCGCGGGACTTTAAAACCGCGAGAATCGGCAGAGTCGCCCTGCGGCGGGCCGCGGCACGCCTGGGGCTTTTTGCCAGGGCGTCACAGCGGGGCCGCTTCGGGCGCCCGAATGCTGGAAAGCTCCGCAGCCGTCCCTTACTATGAAGATTCGCACAAGGACATGAGCCTGGCGACGCCGCCTCGGTTCTGCGTGCTCCCGGCGTGCCGCGGCGTCCATGGGGTGTGTGTCCAACGAGCCTCGCCGCCCAATTTGGCGGCGGACGCCACCCGTCCGCGGCTGCTCAGCCCGCCCAAGGCTGCCCGGTGAGTTCACACCCATGTGCCGCCCCATGTGCCGCTTCGGCGCCGCCGAGTGCCAGCCGGATCTACCCACACGCCCGACGGCCTAACCCCCCCTCTCCGCCACGCCGCCAGCTGCCGCCCGCTTCTCTCGCAGGATTCTAGATGCCCGATAAACCACCCCACCTGGCGCCGCTGTTTTCCCAAGTCGACGTGAGCACCGGTTCGCCGCCGCAGCGTGTGCTGCAGCCCGCCGAAGAGCAGAGCGAGCTGCTGCGTGAGGTGCTCTCCGCCCAAGACCGCACCAACGAACTGCTAGAAGAACTGGTGGGCGTCCTGGCCGCCCAGCACAAGCAGCGGTCGCAAGAGCTCAAGCAGTGGAAGTCCGCCAACCCAGACCTGGCCGACGAGTGCCGCAACGCCGCCGAGGTGCTCAGCCGGGTGCAGGTCGAGTACCTCGAACGGATCACGGACGAGATCAGCGACTCGGGCGAGGACCTCGTGCACGGCGAGTTCGTGTTGAACGAGTTTGTCGACCGCTACGGCCCGCGGCTGGCCCACCTGAACGGCGTGATCCAAGTGCTGGCGCAGCTCAGCAGCCCCGCCAAGCAAAACGGCCAAGCGAAGCCCGACGGCCAAGCGGAGGCCTGAGCCACGTCGTCCGGCCCGCGGCCCAAACCGT
>JBCCQL010000188.1:0-6418 GCA_039024355.1 Planctomycetota bacterium | reverse complement strand
GCGGGCAGCGGCCGGGCGGGCGGGGAGAATTCGATCGGCTTGAGCCTCACCTGGCGCCTCCTGATGCGTCGCCCCGGCCGCCGCGGCAGGCGGGCCGCGGGCGTGGGCAGGCCCCGCCCCCCTGGCCACTGCCCCCTGGCCCGCGTTGCGGGGCGCCCGTAGTCTAACAATCCGCCCCGCGGCGGCAGCCTACAGCGGGTGTTGAGTGGGTGTAGCCAGCTGGCGAAGGGGTGTTTTCTGCGGCAAGGAGGGCGAAGCAGGCGATGCGGTGCATCGTCGATGCAGCCCGACGCCGCTGCAGGAAACACCACGCAGCCAGGTGGCTATACCAACTCAAGAACGGCTGTAGTTTGGTCGTACTTGCCGGCCCGCCGCCGCCCGCCTTGTCGCCCGTCTCGCTCTCGGACTCAGCCGCCCCCACGGAGCCCACCTGATGGCAAACAACCTGAACGTCGGCCTGGTTGGCTACAAGTTTATGGGCCGGGCGCACTCCAACGCCTACCTGACGGTCGGCAAGTTCTTTCCCGCCAAGCTTTCCCCCGTCATGCGGGCCGTGTGCGGGCGCAACGAGGCGGCCGTCCGTGAGTTCGCCGACCAGTGGGGCTGGGAGTCGACCGAGACCGACTGGCGGCGCCTGATCGAGCGCGACGACATCGACCTGATCGACATCGGCTCGCCGGGCGATACGCACGCAGAGATCGCCATCGCCGCCGCGAAGCAGGGCAAGCACGTCTACTGCGAGAAGCCGCTGGCCAACACGCTCGAAGAGTGCAAGCAGATGGTGGCCGCCGTGCGCTCGACGGGCGTGCGGCACATGGTGAACTTCAACTACCGCAAGTGCCCCGCCGTGGCGCTGGCCAAGCAGATGATCCAGGCGGGCGAGCTGGGCGAGGTGCGGCACTTCCGGGCCACCTACCTGCAGGACTGGCTGGTCGACCCCGCGTTCCCCATGAACTGGCGGCTGCGCAAGGAATCGGCCGGCAGTGGCGCCCACGGCGACCTGGGCGCGCACATCGTGGACCTGGCCCGCTTCCTGGTGGGCGGCATCCACCAGGTGGTAGGCGACATGAAGACCTTCATCACCGAGCGGCCCGCCGAGGGCGCCGGCGGCGGCGTGGAGAGCGTCACCGTGGACGATTGCTCGCTGTTCCTGGCCCGCTTCGCCAGCGGCGCGGTTGGCACGTTCGAGGCCACACGCCTGGCCGCCGGGCGGAAGAACTACAACCGCCTAGAGGTCAACGGCAGCAAGGGGTCGCTGGTCTGGTGCTTCGAGGACCTGAACTACCTGGACTTCTACCGCTGCGACGACCCGGGCCACGCCCAGGGCTTCCGCCGCATCGTGGCCACCGAGGGCGAGCACCCGTACGCCGGCGCCTGGTGGCCGCCCGGCCACATGCTGGGCTACGACCACACGTTTGTGAACGCCGTGGCGGACCTGGTCGAGGGCGTCGCCACGGGCCAGAACCCCAGCCCCTGCTTCCTGGCCGGCGCCAACTGCGTGTCCGTGCTCGAGTCGGTCGAGCGCAGCGTCGCCTCGGGCAAGTGGGAAGCGGTCGAGCAGGTCGGCTGAGCTTTTGGCGGCCGGCCCGGCGTGGGGTACCATGAGGCCATGGCAACCGCCTCTGCGTACGATCGAATCGGCAGCTTCTCGATGCCGGCGCCCGCGATGACGCTCGACGCCTTCCGCGCGTGGGCCGCGTCGGAAGACTTCCCCGAATCGGGCAAGGTGACCTATTACGCCGGGAGGGTCGTCTTCGACATGAGCCCGCAACAGTACTACACGCACCTGGCGGTCTTGGAGGCGATCAACAGCACCATCGGCGTCCTGGTGCGGCAGCTCGACACCGGCCGCTACTTCCCCGACGGCGGCTGGTTGACCAACGATGCGGCCGACGTCTCCAACGAGCCGGACGCGATGTTCGTATCGTGGCGTTCCTTCGAGTCCGGCCGGTTCGCCATGAAGCACGGAGATCAAGAAGACTCGCCGCAGATGGTCGGCGCGCCCGACTGGGTCTGCGAGGTGCTGAGCGACGCGTCCGTCGAGAAGGACACGGTGGTCCTCCGCGAGGCGTACCACAAGGCCGGCATCCCCGAGTACTGGATGCTGGACGCCCGCGGCGAGCAGGTCGACTTCAAGCTGCTCATCGCCGGCGAGCAGGGCTACGCAGAGGCGCCCGCCGACGGCGACGGCTGGCGCCGCTCGCCCGTCTTCGGCAGGGAGTTCCACCTCAGCCGCGACCGCGACCGCGTGAACCGCTGGCGGTACTGCCTGGCCCACCGGTAGCCGCCGGCCGCTAGCGGGCGGGCGCCGGGGCCGCTCTAGCCGCGGGCACGCCGCTGGTTGAAGGGTTGCGGCGTCGCTCTTATTCTTGTCCCTCCGCGTGACGGCCGCGGCGGCCCATCGGCCACGGCCCGCGGCTGCCCGTTCAGCGGCCGATGCGGCGTCCCCCTAGGCTTGTCGCTCACCCTCTCAGCGTGCCCGAATGAGCGACCTGGAATCGCGCCTCGCCAAGCTCTCCCCGGCCCAGCGTGCGTTGCTAGAAAAGCGGATGCGGCAGGCGGATAAGCCCGCGGCCGGGGCGGCGCCGGGCACGGGGGTGGCAGAATCGCGTCCGCCGGCCGCCGAGCCTATCGCCGTTGTCGGCATGGCCTGCCGGCTGCCCGGCGCGCCGACGCTGGACGACTACTGGCGGGTGATCCGCACCGGCGCCTGCGCCATCACCGAGACCCCGGCCGACCGCTGGGACAACGACGCCCTGCACGACCCGCGGGGCGGCCCCGGGCGGGTGACCACTCGCTGGGGCGGCTTCCTGCAGGACATCGACCGCTTTGACCCCGCGTTCTTTGGCGTCACGCCGCGCGAGGCCAACCGCATGGACCCGCAGCAGCGGCTGCTGCTGGAGGTGGCCTGGGAGGCGCTCGAGCACGCCGGCCGGCCGGCCGATGGGCTGGCCGGCTCGCGGACGGGCGTCTACGTCGGCATCGGCAGCAACGACTACGCGAAGGCGCCGCTGTACGGCGGCGTCGACTACTTCGCGTCGATCGACGGCTACATGGGCACCGGCAACGCGTTGTCCATCGCCGCCAACCGGCTGTCCTACCTGTTCGACCTGCGGGGGCCGAGCCTGGCGGTCGACACCGCGTGCTCTTCTTCTTCGGTGGCAATCTACTTGGCGGTCGAGGCCCTGCGGCGTGGCGAGTGCGACGGCGCCCTGGCCGCCGGCGTCAACGCGATCCTGACGCCCGAGACCACCATCGCCTTCAGCAACGCCCAGATGCTCTCGCCACGCGGCCGGTGCCGGCCGTTCGACGCCGGCGCCGACGGCTACGCCCGCGGCGAGGGGTGCGGCGTCGTGTACCTGCGGCGCCTGGCCGATGCGCAGCGGGCCGGCGAGCCCGTGCTGGCCGTCCTCCGCGCAGCCGCCATCAACCAGGACGGCCGCACCTCTGGCATCAGCGCCCCCAACGGCGAGTCGCAGAAGGCGTGCCTGCGGGCGGCCTTGGACCAGGCCGGCCTTACGCCCGACGAGATCAGCTACGTCGAGGCCCACGGCACCGGCACGCCGCTGGGCGACCCGATCGAGATGCACGCCCTGGCCGGCGTCTTCCCCCGCCAAGCCGCGGCCGATCCGCCGGTGAGGGTCACCAGCGTCAAGGCGAACATCGGCCATACGGAAACGGTCTCCGGCATCGCCGGCCTGATCAAGGTGGCCCTGATGATGCGGCACGGCCAGGTCCCGCCGCAGGCGAATCTAGAGCAGCTCAACCCGCACATCGAGCTAACCGGGTCGCGGATCGAAGTGCCACGCGAGGCGACCGCTTGGCGGGGCCGGCGGCTGGCGGGCGTCAGCTCGTTCGGCTTCGGCGGCACCAACTCGCACCTAATTGTCGAGGCGCCCGGCGACGGGCCTCGGGCCGACGGGCCTCGGGCCGACGGGCCGACGAACGATGGGCCAACCGCTCCGCCGCGGCTGCTGAAGCTCACGGGCAAGTCGCCCACGGCCGTCTCGCAGCAGGCGGGGCGGCTGCTGGCGTGGCTGGAAGTCAGCGCCGACGCCGATTCGACAGGCGCCGATTCGCCCGACGCCGATTCGCCTGACACCGATTCGACAGACGCCGATTGGCTCGACATCTGCTTCACCGCCAACACCGGCCGCAGCGACCTGCCGCACCGCGCCGTGCTGGTGGCGGCCGACGCGGCGGAGCTGCACAGCCAGCTCGCCGCGTTGGCGGGCGGAGAGCCATCGCCCGCCACCCGCACCGGCGCCGTGTCGGGCCTCGCGCGGCGCCGCACCGCCATGCTGTTCTCTGGCCAGGGTTCGCAGCTGCCCGGCATGGGCCGCGGGCTATACCTGGCGTGCCCCGCCTTCCGCCAAACCATCGACCGCTGCGCCCGCCTCTTCGTCGACCTGGCCGAGGAGCCGCTCACCGAGCTCTTGTGGGGCGAGCGCTCCGCCGAGCTGCTGGGCCAAACGGTCTACGCCCAGCCCGCGCTCTTCGCCGTGGAGCTGGCGCTGGCCCACCAGTGGCGGGCCTGGGGCGTCGAGCCCGACATGGTGGCCGGCCACAGCATCGGCGAGTACGTGGCCGCCGTGGTCGCCGGCGTGGTGAGCGAGGAGGACGGCCTGCGGCTGGTGGCCGAGCGGGGCCGGCTGATGCAGCAGGCGCCGCCCGGCGGAAAGATGGCGGCCGTCTTCGCCGCGGAAGGGCGCGTCGCCCAGGCGATTGGCGACCGTGTGGGCGTGGCCATCGCCGCGGTCAACGGGCCAGAGAACACCGTCGTGTCCGGCGAGCCGGGAGCCGTCGCCGGCGTGCTGGCCGAGCTCTCCGCCGCGGGCGTCGAGCACCGCCCGCTGGAGGTCTCGCACGCCTTCCACTCGCCGATGATGGACGACGTGCTAGACGACTTCCAGGCGTTCGCCGCCACCATAGCGTGCCGCAAGCCGCGGCTGCCCATGGCGTCGAACCTCACCGGCGCGTTGCTGACCGACGCGCCGGACGCCCGCTACTGGCGTGACCACCTCCGGGGCGCGGTCCGTTTTGCCGACAACATCCGCGCGCTCACCGCGGCCGGGGCCAGCTGCTGGATCGAGGCCGGCCCCGGCGCTGCATTGCTGGGCATGGTGAAGCGGGTGGCGGCGGCGGACGCCACGCACACTGCCGCCGCCAATCAGAACAACGCCCATCAAAACGACGCCAAGCCGAACTTTGCTGAGCCAAACGATACCGAGCCAAACGATGCCGAGCCGACGCTGCTCCCCTCGCTCCGCCGGGGCGTAGACGACCTGACCACCGCCGCCGGCAGCCTGGCCCAGCACTACGCCACTGGCGGGCGTGTCGATTGGCACGGCTGGCACACACAAACGCAGGGCGCCGGGCCACGCCGCCGGCTGCTGCTGCCCACCTACCCGTTCGAGCGGACGCGGTGCTGGATTGAGGGCGTCGACGCCTCGGCGCCACGCACGCTGCCGGCGTCGGGCATCGCCGCAAGCGGTTCTCGCGCGACGCTCCGCGGAGGGGCGCCGCTGCTGGGCGACCGCCGGCCGGCGGCGATCGCCGCAACCGTTTACGAATCGCGTGTCTCGCCCGCGTCGCCCGCCTTCCTGGCGGACCACGTGGTGCAGGGCTCGGTCGTGGCGCCGGCGGCGTACTTCGTCGAGCAGGCGCTCGAGGCGGCCCACGCGGCGTTTGGCGACGGCGCGTCCGACAACCGTGCATCCGGCGGCCGTGCATCCGGCGCCCAGCCGCACCGGGTCGAGGCCCTGCGTGTGGCCGACGCGCTAGTGCTCTCCGACGACACGGCCCGCCGGGTGCAGGTCGTGGTGTCGCCCGAGGCGGGCGGCCGGTGCGAGGCCGCCATCTCTAGCCAGGCCGACGGCGGCGGCGAGTGGACCGAGCACGCCACGGCCGTCCTCGTCCGCGGCTCGGCGCCGGACAGAGAGGGCGGCGAGGAAGCAACACGCCCGTCTGACTTGAGCCGCGTCGTCGCCAAAGGCAAAGCCTCAACACACGACGCCGGCGTGGCCGAAGCACTTTCCGGCGAGGACTTCTACACCCGCATGGCCGAGCGGGGCTTCGCCTACGGGCCGAGCTTCCGCGTGATAGCCGCCGTCCGCGCCGCGGCGGGTGTGGCCGAGGCCCAGCTCGACCCGGCGGCGTTGACGCGGCACGCCGAGCGAGGCGACGCCGACTTGCCCTGTGTCCACCTGCACCCCGCCGCCGGCGACGCCTGCCTGCAGACGTTTGCCGCCGCCCTGGCTGCCGCGGCCGGGAGCGACGCCGGCGATGTTTATCTGCCGGTGGGCATTGGGTCGGTCGAGTTGTTCCACGCCTCGGCAGCCGGCAGCGGGCAGGACCCCGCGCCCACGCGGTGCGTCGCCGAGGTCACTTCCGAATTGCCGCCGCCGGGCGCCGCGGC
>JBCCQL010000187.1:0-6456 GCA_039024355.1 Planctomycetota bacterium | reverse complement strand
CCCGTTCGGCCTCGAGATCGACTCGCCAGTAGAGATCTCGTTCAGCGCTCGCATTGAAGACGGCACGCTGACCGATGACGGCGATTTCATCACAGGCTTCGCGGCGTCCGGCAACGGCACCATTGAGGGCGGCTTGGTTCCTGAACCCGCCAGCATCCTGGTTGCGGCCCTCGCAGCCGCGTTCACAGCTGCCGCCGCAATGCGTCGCCGGCTCGGCTGAGCGTTGATTCCCGAACAAGCAGATACAACAAGACCTCGGCCCGCTTGCGGGCCGAGGTTTTTTGTTTGGCGCCGGTGCAACACCCTCGCCACGCTGCGGCGTGCCCCGTGACGCCTAACGTCGGTAGCGGTGTACGGGCGCCGCGTCCGGCGGACCCGTTGGCTGCTCTGCGCTACGCGATGCGAGAGTCGGCCGTAAGCGTGCGGACCATCCCGGCGTAATCGCCGCCGGTTGCGAGCTGTAACTGACGGTCGGCGGCGCTTGGCCCTTTGGCCAGCTCGATGCAGCGGTCGAGCTGGGCCTGGCAGTTCAGCCGCTCGGCGATGGGCCCGAGCTTGTCTGCCAGGCGGGCGACCGACTGCGCGACGGGCAGCACTTCGTACGAGTAGCTGTCTACCAGCTGGGCGCCGACGCCAAAGCGGGTGGCCCGCCACTTGTTCTGCCGCACCATCATCGGGTGGCAGTCGTGCTGGTAGGCGCCCTGGTCGATCTCTTCGCTCAGCCCCTCGACCAGGCACTGCACGAGGCCGGCGATCGCCAGCGTATCCTCCAGATTGCCCGGCATGTCGCACACACGCACCTCGACGGTGCCGAAGTTGTGGTGCGGGCGGACGTCCCACCAGATCTCGCGGATGGTGTTGATAAAGCCGGTGTCGATCATGTGGTTGACCAGCCACACGTACTCGCTCCAGTTCCGCATGAGCGTGGGCAGCCCCGCCGTGGGCAGCCCCTCCATGACCTTGGAGCGCTGCGAGTGCAGCCCCGTGTCGCGGCCCTCCCAGTACGGGCTGGACGCGGACAGGGCCAGCAGCAGCGGCAGGTGCCGCATGATGCGGTCGCAGATCATCACGGCCTTGTCGCCCGAATCGACGCCCACGTGCACGTGCATGCCGAAGGTCACCAGCCGGCGGGCCATCTCCTGCAGCAGGCGGACCAGCTGGTGGTAGCGCTCGTCGGGCGTCACGTGCTGGTCGGCCCAACGGCTGAACGGGTGCGTGGCGCCCCACCACAGCCGCAGGCCCTGCTGGTCGCACGCCCGCTGGACGCTCAGCAGCTTGCCGCGCAGGTCCTGCTCCGCCTCGGCGACGCCCTCGCAGACGCCGGTGTTGATCTCTAGCACGCACTGCATCAGCTCCGGCTTCAAGCCGTCGAGGCCCGCGCCCGTGGCGGCCAACGCGTCGGCCAGCGGCTGGTACGCGCTGGTGAGGGCCATGGTCTGCTCGTCCACCAAGCCCAGCTCGAGCTCGACGCCAAGCGTTGGGCGGGCGTTGCTGCGGAAGTGGATGGGCGGCATGAAAAGGGTGCTCGCAAGTTGCGGGGGGCGAACAAGCGTCGCGGAACAACCAACGCCGCGTGGCCTCTTGCGCACGCAGCGCCACGCGGCCCACAATCCTACTTCACCCGAAGACCTGCCGCATGACGTCGGCCGTGGCGAGCACCCGCGGGCTGCTGAACTGCTCGCCCGCGTCGAACCCGGCGGCCGACCCCAGGGCGTGGGCCATCGCCTCGACGCGTTGGAAGATGCCCTGCTTCTCGGGCGGGAACTGCGTCTTGTATGCGCGGACGCTCGCCATCTTCTTGCCGAGCGTCGCGGAGATGTCGCTTATGAAGCGGTTGCCGTCGGCGGGGGCCTCGAGCGAGTAGAACTGCAACGCGTAGTACAGCTGCGACTCGACGCGGTGCACCGGCAGGCCGTCGAAGTGCTCGTCCCACTTGGTGAGCCGCGCGTAGAACACGCCGGCGTCGATGATCTTGCGGGCCTCCAGGTGGTCGGGCGAGGCGAGCGGCGTCGCGCCGGCCAGGCCGATCACCAGCCGGGGGCGGAGCGTGCGGAGGGCCTTGGCCAGCGCCACGCGCGTGTCGAACGCGTCGAAGAGCCGGCGGTTGGGCAGCGGCAGCGTCACCCGCCCGGCCACGCCCAGGATGCCGGCGGCCTCGCGCGCCTCGGCCAGGCGGGCCTCGGGCCCGGGCGAAGCAGGCGTCGGCTCGCCGTCGGTCAGGTCGACAATCGCGACGCGGTAGCCCTGCTCCGCGAGGCGGGCCAGGGTGCCGCCGCAGCCGATCTCGACATCGTCCGGGTGGGCGCCGACGGCGACCACGTCCATCGGCTCGGCGTCGAGGCTCATCGCGCCGGGTGTCATGGCGTCGTCTCACTTACAGTGGCTGGCGTGGCGGCCCGTCTGGCCAGTGGGCCTTTGGCGGAAAACGCGGCGACGAGTCTGCCTGCAACCGCTTACGCCCGCGGCCGCCGGGCGTTACTGTATCACCCCGGCGGGCGACGCTTGACAACGAAAATTTCCGCCGCCAACAATCTGGCCGCAAGTCCCCAGGGCGCCGCCGGGCGGCAAAGACCGAGCCGCGCCCCTCGGGGCCATTAGGGGGCCAATCGCCTACACCGCAGCCGAAGCCCTAGCCCACGCCACCGACGCCCCAACACCCGACGCCTCAGCACCCGAGCGGCGCCACTCTGCTGCGAACGCCGCGTCGCCGGCGGACTCAGCCGCACGCTTCGACCCACGAGACCCGGCATGACTATCGACCCGCCAATCCTTACCATCGACGCAGATGGGCTTTCTGCCTCGGCGCCGAGCCCCGTGCCGCTTGGGCACACGCGGTCTCGTGCCTCGGGTTTCTGTGCTCCGGGTTTTTGTGCCTCGGGCGCCGCCGCGTCGGGCGACCCGTTCGACGACTTCGAGGACGACGACTTCGACGATGACTTCGACGACGACTTCGAAGAAGAGTGGGACGACGAGGTCGAGGACGACGGCTTCTCGCAGTACAAAGACGATGAGGACGAAGACGACGACTCCGGCGGCGACACGTTCAAAGAAGACCCCGACTTTGATGAGTAGTGGGCGGTGAAGAGTGGGCGGTGGGCAGTGGGCAGTTCGCGGTGGGCAGTGGGCGGTCGGCAGGGGCGGGGCTGCCGCGGGCCTTATCTCGGATGGTTGCCGTGCGGTAGGATCGTGCACCTGCTGAGCCGGTGAGCAGTTTTTGCCGGCAGTTCAGCAAGACTGCCGACCCCACCGCCCGCCGCCCACCGCCGACCATGTTTAGCCCCGTCCCCGGCTCGCCCTCGCTGCCGAAGCTCGAAGAAGAGGTCCTCGCCTTCTGGCGCGAGGCGGGCATCTACGAGAAGTCGCTCGCCGCACGCGCGGGCGCCGAGCCGTTCGTCTTCTACGAGGGCCCGCCCACGGCCAACGGCATGCCCCACCCAGGCCACTGCCTGACGCGGACCATCAAGGACGTCTTCCCCCGCTACAAGACGATGCGCGGCTACCGCTGCGAGCGTAAGGCGGGCTGGGACACCCACGGCCTGCCGGTCGAAGTCGAAGTCTGCAAAGAGCTGGGCATCCATTCCAAAGAAGAGATCGAAGCCTACGGCGTCGAGCCCTTCATCCAGAAGTGCCAGGCCAGCGTCTGGCGGTACATGCGAGAGTGGGAACAGCTGACCGAGCGGCTCGGCTTCTGGGTCAACCTCGACGACGCCTACGTCACCTACCACCAGAGCTACGTCGAGAGCGTCTGGTGGAGCCTCAAGAACCTCTTCGACCGCGGCCTGCTGTACCAAGGCCACAAGATCGTCTGGTGGTGGGCCCAGGGCGGCACAGCGCTATCGAGCGGCGAGGTGGGGCAGGGTTATCGGGAGGTGGATGACCCGAGTGTCTACGTGAAGTTTATGCTGGCAGACGACCCGAACACGTCGCTGCTCGCGTGGACAACAACGCCCTGGACGTTGCCGTCGAATCAGTTTGCTGCGGTGAATCCTGGCATCGACTACGCGTTAGTTGAGCTAACGTCAGAGAACCGCCAAGACGCCAAGACACTGCCGCCAGGGAAAGGCGAACGCCTCTGGATGGCGAAAGACCTTGTCGACGTAGTTCTGGAGAAGTCGAAGCGGACCGCTGAGGTTGTCGAAGTCCGGCGGGGGGCGGGACTCGTTGGTCTGCGGTACTTCCCGCCGTTCGAATGCTACTTCGATAAAGATCGCGCGGACGAGTGGAAGGTGGTCTCCGCGGACTTCGTCACAACCGACAGCGGGACGGGGATCGTTCACCAAGCGCCGGCTTTTGGCGAAGTCGACTACGAGGTCCTCGTTGCTCAGCGCGAAGCCACCGGCAAGAGCATCCCGCTAATCAACTGCGTTGGCTCCGACGGAAAGTTCACAAACGAAGCGCCTGAATTCGTTCGTGGTCGATGGGTGAAAGACTGCGACAGAGACCTTGCACGTTCCTTGCGTGACCGCTTCCTGCTGTTCCACCAGGAGCAGTACCGGCACGACTACCCGTTCTGCTGGCGGGCGGAGCAGGACCCGCTGATCCAGTACCCGCGGGAGAGCTGGTTCATCAAGACCACCGCCTTCAAAGACGCGATGCTCGCGAACAACCAGGCGATCAACTGGCTGCCCGAGCACATCAAGGGCGGCCGGATGGGGAAGTTTCTGGAGAGCAACGTCGACTGGGCCCTCTCCCGCGAGCGGTACTGGGGCACCCCGCTGCCCATCTGGGAGTGCGAGGAGACCGGCAAGCAGGAAGCGATCGGCGGCTACGACGAGCTGCTCGCCAAGCCGGGCGTGCAGGGCACGGAAGTCTGGGAGCAGGCCAAGGCAACGAACCCGGAGCTGCCCGACGACCTCCGCGTTCACAAGCCGTACATCGACGCGGTGACGTACGACTCACCCTTCGTCGCCAATTCGGATGGGGGCGCCCGCATGCGGCGTGTTACCGAGGTGATCGACTGCTGGTACGACTCGGGCGCGATGCCGTTTGCGCAGTGGGGCGTGGGAGGAATGCGGAATTCGGAGGGCGGAATGCGGGATGACGAAGCCGCCAAGCGGTTCGCAGAGCAATTCCCCGCAGACTTCATCTCGGAGGCCCTCGACCAAACACGCGGCTGGTTCTACTCCCAACTAGCCATCAGCACGATGCTGTTTGGAGAGGGACGCGGGACAAGGGAAGAGGGGCGAGGAACGGACGCCAGCCCCCGTCCCCCAGCACCCGTCCCGCACCCCTTCAAAAACTGCATCGTGCTGGGCCTGATGCTGGGCGAGGACGGGCAGAAGATGTCCAAGAGCAAGCGCAACTACAAGGCGCCGAATGAGATCTTCGACACCTACGGCGCCGACGCCCTGCGCTGGTACCTGCTGGCCAACCAGCCGCCGTGGAGCTCGATCCGCTACAGCGAGCAGGCGATCAAGGACAGCATCCCCGAGTTCCTGCTGCGGCTGTGGAACTGCTACCGGTTTCTAGTCGAGTACGCGAGGACCGACGGCTGGGAGCCCGCAAAGAGCCGGGTCGTCCCCGAGCCCGGCGCCCGCGACGAGCTCGACCGCTGGGTCCTCTCCGAGCTGCACCGCACCACCGCCACGGTCACCGAGCGGATGGACGCCTACGACAACTTCGGCGCCTGCGCGGCGATCACCGAGTTCGTCGACGGGCTGTCCAACTGGTGGGTCCGGCGGAGCCGCGACCGGTTTTGGTCGCCTGATAAGCGGGCGACCGAAAAACTCGACGCCTACGCGACGCTCTACGATTGCCTCGTGACCACGTCGAAGCTCATCGCCCCGTTCACGCCGTTCCTGGCGGAGACGTTCTGGCAGAACCTCGCAGCTGGCGACGGCGATGCGCCCGAAAGCGTTCACCTGTGCGACTACCCCGCGGCGGATGCTTCGCTGGTCGACCAAGACCTTTCGGAGCGGATGGCTGCCGTGCGGCTGATCTCGTCGCTCGGGCGGCGGGCGCGGGAGGGCGCCTCGCTCAAGGTCCGGCAGCCGTTGTCGAAGGTCGAGGTGATCCTCGCCGACACGACGCACCAGGCGTGGCTCGAAGCGCACGCGTCGGTCATCGCCGACGAGCTGAACGTCAAGGCGGTCGAGTACACCGACGAGCCCGAGCGGTACGTCGACCATCAGGTGCTGCCCAACTTCAAGCTGCTGGGCAAGAAGCTCGGGCGGCTGATGCCGAAGGTCAAGCAGGCGCTCGGGCAGGCGAGCGGCTCGGAGCTGCTGGCAGGCATCCGCGACAACGGCAAGATCGACCTCGAGATCGACGGCCAGCCGGTCGAGCTCTCGCCCGAGGAGGTCGAGGTCCGCATCACCGCCAAGCCGGGCTACGCCGCGGCGAACGATGCAGGCGTGGTCGTCGTGCTCGCCACGGAGCTGACGCCCGTGCTGATCGCCGAGGGCATGGCCCGCGACCTGGTGCGTGTGATCCAGGACACCCGCACCAGGTCGCGGG
>JBCCQL010000186.1:0-6457 GCA_039024355.1 Planctomycetota bacterium | reverse complement strand
GGGACGACGGCGCCGGCGGCGTCGCCGCGGGCGAGCCCGGCTCGTACGACGGCAGCATGCCCGAGGACGACAACGTGCTGTTCCACGACGTCGAGGTAGACAACGACCTGGTGGGCTTCCAGCTGGGCTGCAGCATGAACTGCCTGGTAGGCTGCCGGTGGACGTTCTTCGCCGACACCAACTTCGGCGTCTACGGCAACCAGGTCGACTCGTACCAGCGGGTGTTCAGCCCGGGTGGCGGCTCGGTCCGCTTCATCGGCACCGGCGAGGACGCCGCGGTGCGGTCCTCCAAGACCGACGTGGCGTTCCTGGGCGAGGCCCGGCTGGGCGTCGGCTACCAGCTGAGCCCGCGGTGCCGGCTGACCACCGCGTACCGGGTGATCGCCATCTCGGGCGTCGCGTTGGCGCCCTCGCAGGTCACCACGCCCGCGAACGACGCCGCCTGGCAGCACATCGACACGAACGACTCCCTGGTGCTGCACGGCTTCCAGGGCGGCGTCGAGTTCAAGTACTGAGCCCGGCGGCGGCGTCCGCTCACAACGAGAAAGGCCCGGCGGTTGCAGCCGCCGGGCCTTTTTTCTTTTCGCCGCGACGGGCAAGCGGCACACCGGCTGCTGCCACGAGCGGTCAACCCGGTCAGACGATCACGCTGGTGAGCAGCCGGAAGCCTTGGTCTTCGCGCAAGAAGTCGAAGTCCGGCTCGTCGGCGATCAGGTCGCGGTAGTTGCCGTCGATGTGCAGCGACTTGGCCAGGTGGTCCATGGCGTGGCTGCGGTCGCCGGCCAGGCTCCAGTAGCAGGCCAGGTTGTAGTGCAGGATGGCCTCGCCGGGCTCGTGGCGGAGGGCTTGCTGCAGGGCGTCGATGGCGTCGCCCAGGGCGCCGGTCCGCTTGTAGCACCAGCCCAGGGCCAGCCACACGTGGATGTCTTCGGGCTCCAGCTTCGCGCTGCGGCGTAGCGGGAAGATGGCCTCGCTGTGGCGCGAGAGCTCACGCAGCGTCTCGCCCAGCAGGTAGCAGCCGCGGGCGCTGCCGTGCACGAGCTTGCCCCGCCGCTGCAGGGCCTGCAGCGCGTGCTCGGTCATGCCGAGCTCCAGGTAGCCCTCGGCTTCGCTAAGCACGCGGTGCAGCAGCGGCTTGGCCGTGTCGTTGCCGGTGGTCGCGTTGCTGCTGGCCATGGGGAGCGCCTTTCTTCTGTCGATCGCCGCCGGTGCGTGCCGAACTGCGGCGGCGTGCGGCCCGGTCTTGTTCCGGTGCGAATTCTACTCAGCGGCGGGAGGGGCCCCAAGCGTTTGCCCCGCGTTCGACGCCCAAGTTGTTTCGCCCTAGCGGGTAGCGACGCGATTTCGAGTTGACCGGCCGTGCCGGTTTCTCGGCGTCGGCGGACTGGTCCGCGCGGACGCGCAGCGGGTTGCCCAGCCGGTTGCCCAGCGGGGGCGTGTTTCTTTTCGGCAACGCGACACCTTGGCGGGCGTTGCGTTTGGGGTTCGCGTGGCGCCGCTGCTTGGTCGGTGGCGACGCGCTTCTGCCCCTGTTTCTACGACTCATCGCGACGCTTACGCCACGGACGCGCCGCCGCCGGCGCGCCTCTTGCGTTCCTGCGTCCCACCGACGCGGCGTCGCCGGCTGCCTTGCTGGTCGCGGCGGCGACAGGCGCTGGCCTCTTCTCCGATTCTGACACCCCGGCTCTGACACCCCGGCTTCGACACACCGGCGCCGCCGTGGCGTGCCCTGCCTGGAGCACCTGCTTGCGTACCCTCCTGCTCACCGCAGCGATCCTCGTCGGCGTCAGCCCGCCAGCGGCGGCCGCCGCAACGCGTGCAGCTGCCGGTGTGCAGGCTGGCGTGAAGCCCGTGCATCCGCAGCAGGCAGCTGAGGTCCGGTGGGTGCGGACCACCAGCGGCTGGCGGCCCTACGCACAGGTTGTCGCGCCACCGGGGCGTCGCGGCTTTTTGGGGCCGCACCCTCTTCTATGTGCGGCGTTCATCGCGATGAGCGCGACCTTTGCGCTGGTCGCCTTCCAGCGAGCCCCGCGGTAACGTGGCCAGCCGCCCGGCGCCGCCACCCGCACGCGAACCGCGTCCAGGATTCTTCCTGGTTTTCTGTACGAAAGACGGCCCGCCACCGCACTAATATGGCGGACAGGGTTTGATGGCTGTTGGCTGTTGGCTGTTGGCCGTTGGCACAACGGGCCGAGTCGTGGGCGGCGGCGAGCTCACCAGATCGGCCCAGCAGATCGGCGCACCGGGCCGGTAAAGCAAACTCTCAGCGCGAGGCAGCGATGCGACTCACCCTGCGGACCCTCCTGGCCTATATGGACGGGCTGCTCGACCCGAAAGACCACGACGACTTCGCCGCCAGGGTCGAGTCGAGCGAGCACGCCAGCGACCTGATCCACCGCACCCGCGACACGACGCGGCGGCTGCGGCTGGCGGCGCCGCCGGTGGAGGACGACCCGTCGGGCTTCGACGCCAACGCCGTTGCCGAGTACCTGGACAGCACGGCCGGCTCGCAGGCGGTGGTGGACTTTGAGCGGCTGTGCCTGGAGTCTGACAGCCACCTGGCCGAAGTCGCCTCCTGCCACCACATCCTGACGATGGTCCTCGGCGAGCCGCCGGCCATCGACGCCGAGGCGAGGCGGCGGATGTACGCCATTCCGGAGCTCGCCGACGCACTGGCCAGGCAGGCCACCGCCACCGCCACGCCGGCGGCAGGCCCCCGCGGGGTGCAGGCCCCAGTCGGCCCGGCGGAGCGACCCATTGATGAGGTGCCGGACTACCTGCGTGCGTCGGGCGGCTCTGCGCTGGTGCGTTGGCTGCCGGCGATCGCCGCGTTGCTGGTGCTGAGCGTCGTGACCTACCTGGCGCTCGGCCCGGACGGCTTCTTGCGTAACGGCGGCCCCGCCGTGGCGCAGGGCGGCGGTGACGGAGAAGCAGAAGGAGACGCCAGCGACCAAGGAGGCGCCGATACGAGGGAGGCCGACACGCGGGGGGACGAAGCCGCGCCGGAACGCGACGCCGAGACTCTGTCCCAGGAACCGGTAGCAAGCGAGACGCGGGTCGCGAGCGAAGACAAGGAAGCGGAACCCGGGGGGAGCGGCAACGCCGCCCGCGTCGAGGGGATGGAATCGGCGGGCCGCGAGACGACCGCGCCTGGTTTGCCCACCTCTGGTTTGCCCGCCGCTGGTTTGACGGCACCCGCCCAGCAGCCCGACGGCGCCACCGGAGTGGCGGATGGCGCGGGCGCCGGTTTGATGCCCGACGCCCAGGGATCGCCTACGCCTTCGGCAGCGACCGCTGCCCCGGCCGGCTCGCCGGCTCCAACGGGCTCTACGTCATCGACGGGCTCTACGCCATCCACCGGCTCAACGGCTGATGCGTCGCCGGGCGGCATTGCCGCGAGCGAGCCAACAGCCGCAGCAACCCAGCCGACGCCTGAGGAAGGTGGCCTGACCCAGCCCCAGCCTGAGCCAGAGCCGCGGCCGATCGGCGCCTTTGTCAGCGACGCTCAGGTGCTGCTCCGCTGGAACGAAGCCGACAGCTCGTGGCGGCGCCTGCCAGGGAACAGCCAGGTCAGCACGGGCGATCGGCTGCTGTCGCTGCCTACGTTCCGGTCGCAGGTCGACTTCAACTCCGACGCCGGCAACCGGGGCCTCAGCATGCAGCTTGCCAACGGCACGCTGATCGATGTCGAGCGGACGGGCCCCGGCGAACCGCTGGCCGTCACGCTGCAGTACGGCCAAGCCGAGTTCACAAACGAGAATGGCGATCCGATCGTCGTTCGGCTGACCGTCGGCGGCGTCACGGGCGAGGCGACCATCGAGGGCCTCGCCACCCTGTCCGTGCGGGCCGCCCGGCCGTTTGTGCCCGGCGCCGACCCGATCGAGACCCTCGCCGAGGTGCAGGGCGTGTTCGCCGCCCCGCGTGGCGGCGTCGCGTGGGCGAGCGTTGCCGGCAACGTCGGCCTGCAGAGACCCGGCCAGTGGCGGACCGTGGGCGCCAACGTCGGCCTCGCCGAACCGATCGACTCACCGCCGGGTGATCCGGTCGGGGGCCGCCGACGAGCCGACTGGAAGAGCCTTGCCCAAGACAGCTTGCAAAGGCGGCTAAATGCAGACGAGTCGGTCTGGACGCAGCTTTCTGCCGTGTTGCAATCGGGTCGGCGTGAAGAGGTTTCCCTCGCCGCCATCTGCAGCGCTTACGTCGACCACCCGAATGACGCCGTGGCGCCACTCCTGGACGCCGAGCAGCCGAACGCATGGCCGGATACCATCCGCACGCTACGCACCGCAATGTCGCACAGCGCCGAGCAGGCCAGCAGCATCAAGCAAGCCCTGATCGAACGGGTTGGGCAGGCGAACGGCCCAAAGGCGTACCGGCTGCTGTGCGGTTTTAGCGCGGCAGAGATTGGCGAGACACCAGAGGAGCAGAAGACCGGCGCCTTGAGCGGCATCCTAGACTCCCTGTCGAATCCGACGCTGACGGTGCGGGTGATCGCCAACTACAACCTGGAACAGATCACCGGCCAAGACCGCGTGTTCGCTCCGGACGATGACGAAGTGGAGCGGAACAAGACGATCAACAAGCTCAGGGCTAGGCTTGAAAGCGGCCGACTTCTGCGAGAAACGGGAAAGTAGCGGTCCTTGGATCGCAATTCCGCCGGCCTACGCCCCGCGCGGCCGAGGCGCCGCCCACGTCGGTTTCCCAGCCCGCCACGCTCGGCTACAATGCCGCCACGCTCCGGCCAGCGGCGGTTTGCCGTAGCCGCCCCGGCGTCAGCAGGCCCGGCGTCTTTCGGGGCTGTTCGTTGTCCTGTCTGGTGAGGGTCACTCGCGGTGCAGATCACAGTTACGATGCGGCACGGGCACCTGGGCGACAGCACGCAAGAGCGTGTAAAGGCCAAGGCAGAGAAGCTCACCCGATTGTTTGATCGGCTGACGTCGATCGAGTTGGTGATCGACCTCAAAGACGCCGCCAAGCCCCGCGTCGACTTGAATGTGTCGGCAGAGCACAAGCACGACTTCGTCTCGCACGACCAGGCCGACAACCTGTTGTCGGCGGTCGAGTCCGCCGTGCACAAGATGGAGCAGCAGCTAAGGCGTTACAAAGACAAGGTGCAGACGCGTGGCCGCGACCCCAACGCCAAGCGGATGGACCCGGCGGCCGACGCAGCCGATGCACCGGACTGAAGCCGAGCGGGAGCGTCGGGCCGAGCGTCGCAACCGCATCGACCGCACAGTAGAAGACACGAAGACACTCTGAGGTAGAAGCAGCATGAAGTTCGCGGATTTCATTGTCAAAGACGCGATACGCGCGAGCGTCGAAGCGACGGACAAGGAGGGCGTCATCCGGGAGATCGCCTCGTCGCTCCTGGCGGCGGGCGCCGTGGCGGAGGACCAGCTGGACAGCATCATCGAGGCGGTGCTCAAGCGCGAAGAGTTGGGCAGCACCGGCATCGGGCGTGGCGTCGCCGTGCCGCACACCAAGCACCCGACGGTCGACGAGCTCTGCGGCACGGTGGTGGTCAGCGAGGGCGGCGTCGAGTTCGACAGCCTCGACGGCGAGAAGGTCCACCTGCTGTTCTTGCTGGTCTCGCCCCCCGACCGGCCGGGCGACCACCTGCGGGCGCTGGAGAACATCTCTCGCCAGCTCCGCGACGACTCGTTCTGCAACTTCCTGAAGCAGAGCAAGTCGCCCGAAGACATCTGGCAGCTGCTCGAAGAGGCGGACAACAACCAGTTTGGCGGGTAACGGGCGGGCCGTGGTTAGCGGTCACGCCGGCGGAGGCAGGTCGGCGGAAGCGGGCATTGGCCCTCGCAGGGTTTTTTGAGACGGATGGGTGCTCCTGAAGCAAACCGAACGGTTGTCGTGCGGCACGAGCAAGGCCTGCACGCCCGGCCCGCCGAGATGGTTGCCAGGGCGGCCATGGCCTTTTCGGCGCGTGTCGAGATCGTCCGCGACGGCCAGCGGGTCGACGCCAAGAGCATCCTGAACATCCTGACGCTCGGCGCCACGCAGGGGACGACGCTGCTGCTGGAAGCCTGCGGCGAAGACGCGGCCGCGGCGGTTGACAAGATCGCCGAGCTCGTCGAGGGCGACTTCGAGCAGTAACGGTCGGAGCCAATAACACGAACCGCCGCCGCCGGGGCGGCGTACAGCTACGCGCAGCGCGATCGGCGGAGGGCAAACACTGCTCGCCGTCGGCTAACCGAACACCACAAGCGTGGCGGCCAGAATCCAGCCGCCCCGCACGCGGCGCCGGGCGCCCCAGGGCGGGCCCGGCCAAACAGCCAACCCGAACACACACAGCACACCTCTTTGCCAACGAGCCGCCGACAATCCGCAGCCGGGCAATCCGCAGCTTGGGGCCGGCCACCTACGCCGCCTTGCCCGCCGCTGGCCGGCGTGGCCCAGGGCGGGCGCCGTGCCGTCGGGCGTCGCCGGCCGCTGCCGCCGCGGC
>JBCCQL010000185.1:0-6472 GCA_039024355.1 Planctomycetota bacterium | reverse complement strand
GACCGCACCCCGGCGCCTGATCTTCCACAGCGGCATTTTAGACATGCAGGGCAAGAGCTGGCGGGAATCGCAATCCGGAGACGACTCAAAAACAGGTATCCCCGTCGAGGGCTACGCCGACAACCCGCCGCCGGTGTTTCCGATTGTCGAGATCGACAAGCAGATGTGGCTGCCGGCCGATGCCGCCATGGGCCGCGGCGCCACGCCGGCGGTAGAGATCGAGTTTGAGGTTTTCGGCGCCGAGCTGCTCGACGCCGTTCCCCCCCACCCGTGGACCGTCGCCGTCCACCAGTGGCATGGCCACGGCCGGACGGCGGGCGCCATCGTCCGGCCACCGCACAGCTCGGGCGACTACGTCCTGCTCCGGGCCCGGCTGCTGAGCGGACGCGTGATCGATCTCTCGGCCGGCAACAAAGAGCTCTTCCCGTTGGACCTGACGCCCCACCCCGAAACCACGCCGCAGCCCGCCGCCGCAGACGCCAGCAACGCGGCGTCGACCGCGCGGGCCAGTGCATTATCGCGGACGGCTTCGGGGTCGCACCCCGGTTCGCGCGACGACCGTTCCGACCATAATCCCGATGAACACCGCGGCGACGACCAACGTGGTGACGAGCGCCGCAGCCGGTCGGCCTCGCTTGTCTCGTGGGGCGTCGGCTCGCTGCTCGTTGGTATAGCCGGGGTGGTGGGCGTTCGACGCCTGCGAATCCGCTCTAGCAGCCACGCATAGCAGAGTCAGCAGCGGGGCGCCATTCGCGGCCGCTACGGCAGCACCACTTCCACCATCCGGCGTAGCAGCGTGTTTGCTTCGGGCGTCTCGACGCACGCCTCGCTGAGCTGCTGGAGCGAGATGCCGAGGATCGCCTCGATGTACTTCGGGTAGGCGGCCACACGCTCCAGGAACGCCTGCCGCGTCAGCTCGGGGTGGAACTGCGTGGCGTAGATGGGCCCGTCGCCGAAGCGGGCCGCCTGCTCAGCGACCCTCGCCGAGCTGGCCAGCAGCGTGCTGCCCGGCGGAAGGCGGGTCACCCGGTCTTCGTGGCCCGCGTGGCCGATGAACGTCGCCGGCAGTGCGCGGAAGACAGGGTCGGCCGCTGCGCCGGGCGTGAGCGTCAGCTGGACGGGGCCCAGCTCGGCGGTCTGAGGGTCGTGCCGGCACTCGCCGCCCAGGGCGCGGGCCAACGCCTGAAAGCCCCAGCACGAGCCGAACGTCGGCTTCCTCAGGGCGTGGAGTTCCCGCAGAGCGTCCATCGCCCGCTCGATCGCCGGGCTGTCCGCGGCAGCTGAGTACGCGCCGCTGCCGCCAATAAGCACCATGTCGTGCCGGCCGAGCGTGTCGCGGCTGGGCCCGCCGGCCAGCAGGCTGTGCGGCGTGATACGCTGCGGGCTGCAAGGCAACGCGTCAGCGAAGCACTGCACCTCTTGCCGCAGCATGGGGTCGCCGGCGTCTCGCATCTGCAGCAGCAGGAAGCGGAGGTTGTCCCGCCCGGGAGTGGTCACGCAATCGGCTCCCCGGCAGCGCGTCGCCCAGCCGCAGGGGCCGCTGCAGAAGCCGCATCACACGCTTGATTGCCGGCGACAGAATTTGTGCCTGCGTGTTCGTGCGGGGTAGCTCGCGGGACGGGCACGCTGGTGACGGCTTCGATCGCCGCGTCGATCGTGCCGGTCAAGAAGTCGAGTTCGCCGTGCGTGATGGCCAGCGGCGGCATCACGTACAGCATGCCGGGCTGCGGGCGGAGCCATACGCCATTGGCCAGGCAGTGGGCGGCGACACGCCTGCCGATCGGCTCGCGCGGCGGCCCGGCCGACGCGGAGCCGGTCGCGGCGTCCGCCTTGAACGTAGCGGCCGCGACGATGCCGAGCTGGCGGGTCGACTCAACCGCAGGGTGCCGCCCGAGGCGGGCCGCCCACTGCGAAAGCCGGCCCGCCTTCTCTTGCACGCCTTCGATTACCCGGTCCGACTCAAACAAGTCGAGCGACGCCAGCGCCGCGGCCGCGGCCAGAGGATTGCCGCAGAAGGTGTGCCCGTGGTACAGCTGCCGATCGCTAGCGGCGTCGCCGAGGAAGGCCCGGTAGACGTCGTCGCTGGTGACGGTGGCCGCCATCGGCAGGTAGCCGCCGGTGAGCCCTTTGCCCAGACAGAGGAAGTCCGGCGTGACGCCCTCGTGCTCGCAGGCGAACATCCGGCCCGTTTTGCCGAACCCCACCGCCACCTCGTCGGCGATCAGTAGCACCTGGTGCTCGGTCGCAAGCTCACGCAGGCCCGCCAGGAAGCCCGGCGGGTGCATCACCATGCCGGCCGCGCACTGGATGAGCGGCTCGACCACGACGGCCGCCAGCTCGCCGGCGTGCCGCTCGAACAACGCCCGCACCGCGTCCAGGTGCGGCCCGGCGTCGCCGCCATTGGGGACCGGCGCGCGGACGACGTCGAACAGCAGCCGCTCGAACACGGCGTGGAAGCGGTCGATGCCACCCACGCTGGCGGCGCCCACGGTGTCGCCGTGGTAGGCCTGGCCGAAGGCGAGGAACTTGGTCTTCTGCGGCTGCGGCCGGTCGCACTGCCGCCAGTACTGGAAGGCCGCCTTCAGGGCGACCTCGATGGCCGACGAACCGTCGCTGGAGAACAGCACCCGCCGCAGGTCGCCCGGGGCGACGTCGGCCAGCCGCTTGGCTAGGCGGATCGTTGTGTCGCACCCCATGCCCAGCGAGGTGCAGTGGGCGACACGCGTCAGCTGCTCGGCGATCGCCGCGTTGATCCGCGGGTGGTTGTGCCCGTGGACGTTGCACCACATGCTCGACGCGCCGTCCAGCAGGCGGTCGCCGGCCGTGGTGTGCAGCCACACGCCGTCGGCCCGCTCAATCACCAGCGGCGTGTACCCGTGCATCTGCGTGAAGGAGTGCCAGAAGTGCTGCTGGTCCCACCGGGCTAGTTTCTGCGAGGCGTCCAGTGTCTGCGAGGCGTCGGCTTGCACGGTGGGCTTCCTGTTCAGATGGGACGCTGGGCTGGCGGTGTTCGCTCGGGTCTGCGCGGCCGGAGGAACACTGCGTTGGCGGCGACGCGGCCGCGTTACCCCTTGGCGGCACGGCGGTGGGCCTGCCGGATTACCACGTAACCGTCACGGCCGCCCCCGCCGCCACGCCGAGCATCGCGGCGGCGTTGTCGTCGACGATCGCCAGGCGGAGCCGGTCGTCTGTGCCGATCACCGCGACAAGCGTCATCGGCGGGTGGCTTGCCTGGGCGTCGAACAAGCCTTGGGTCTCGTGCTCGTCGCAGCGGACGGTCACGCCGCTGCCGCGCGGGCAGGCCGCCAGCTGCTGGGCGGTGATGTCCGTAACCAGGTCGCCAGCCGCGTCCACGGCGGCCACCACGCCCTCGATTCGTTGTCCCACGGCGTGGCCCTCGGTGGCGGCTGCCGGCGGCTTAGCGTTGCCAGCCCTCGGCTTACGCCGCGAGTGTAAAGGCCCCGGCGGCCCCAGCCAAGCCAGCCGGGCGGGGCCTACGCCCCGTCGATCAAGTCCAGGCAGAGCTGGCGGAACGCGCCGGGATCGACGTTCGGGTTCTGCTGCTTCGCCTGGCCGATCAGCGAGCCAACCGCCTGCCGCTTGCCGCCCCGCACGTCGGCCACCACCTTGGGGTTGGCGGCGAGCAACGCCTGGGCCAGCTCGGCCAGCTGCGAGTCGTCCACAGCGGCGATGCCCAGCCGCTCCATCGCCTGCTCGAGGCTCAAGGCGCCGGCCCCGCCGCCGTCGATCATCACCTCGAACACGTCTTTGCCGCGCGCCTTCGGTACGCCGCCCGCGGCAATCCCCTGGATAAGCTCCGCGAGGCGCTCGGCCGGCAGCGGAATGGCGTCGCTCGTCGTCTCGCGCTGCTTGAGCTCGCGCAGCACGTCCTGGGTGATCCAGTTGGCGGCCGCCTTGGGGTCGCCGCAAGCGGCAGCGGTCGCCAAGAAATACTCGACCAGCGGCAAACCTTGGTTGACCAGCACGTCCGCGTCGTAGCGGGACACGCCGTGCGTCTGCTGCAGGTCTTCCCGCAGGTCGGCCGGCAGCGGCCCCAGCACGGAGCGGGCCTGGCGGAGGTCTGCCTCGCTGGTGGTCACCGGCGCCAAGTCGGGGTCGGGGAAGTAGCGGTAGTCGCTCGACTCTTCCTTTTCGCGCTGCGGCGTCGTTTTGCCCGCGGCGTCGTCCCAGCCGCGGGTCTGCTTCGGCGCCTCGCCCAGCCGCACGCCGGTGTCCCGCCACACGCGGTGCTGCCGCTCCACTTCGTAGTCGATCGCCCGCTCGACGGCGCGGAAGCTGTTCATGTTTTTGATCTCGACGATCGGCGTCGCCGCCCGGCCGTCTGGCGTGTCGAGGTGCAGATTCACATTCGCGTCGACACGCAAGCTGCCCTCCTGCATGTTGCAGTCTGAAACGCCGATGTACGTGAGCAACAGCCGCAGCTCGGCGAGGTACGCCTTGGCCTCGGCCGCGCTGCGCAGGTCGGGCTCGCTGACGATCTCTAGCAGCGGCGTGCCGGCGCGGTTCAGGTCGATCATCGAGTCGCCACGCCGGCCAGGCTCGCCGTCGTGGTTGCTCTTGCCCGCGTCTTCTTCTAGGTGCGCGCGGATCAGCCGCACCGTTTTGGGCTCGAACCGGCCGGCGGGGTCGGAGATGCCAACGCCCCCGCCGGCGGCGATCGGCAGGTCGTACTGGCTGATCTGGTAGCCCTTGGGCAGGTCCGGGTAGTAGTACTGCTTGCGGTCCCACTTGGTCATCGGGGCGATCGTGCAGCCCAGGGCCAAGCCCGTGCGGATGGCCAGCCGCACCGCCTCGGCGTTCATCACCGGCAGGGCGCCGGGCATGCCGATGCAGACCGGGCAGGTCTGCGTGTTGGGGGCGCCGCCGTACGCGGTGCTGCAGCCGCAGAACAGCTTGCTCTTGGTGGCCAGCTGCACGTGGACTTCGAGGCCGATTACCGGCGTGTGGTCTGCCATGGCGGGGCGCTCAGGTCAGCGGCGGCCGGCGGGCGGTCCAGTCGGTCGCCGCCTCGTACATGCGGGCGCCACGCAGCAGCCGCTGCTCCTGCAGCGGTGGGGCCAGCAGCTGCAGGCCGATGGGCAGCCCAACCCTGCTCATGCCGCAGGGCACGCTGATGGCGGGCAGGCCGGCCAGGTTGGCGCTCACGGTGTACAGGTCCAGCAGGTACATGCCCAGCGGGTCTTGGTCGAAGGCCCCCAGCCTGGCCGCCGGCGCTGCGGTGGTTGGCGACAAGATCAGGTCGCACCGCTCGAACGCGGCGTCGAAGTCTTGGCGGATCAGCCGCCGCACCTTCAGGGCCTTCAGGTAGTAGGCGTCGTAGTACCCGGCGCTCAAGGCGTACGTGCCCAGCATAATGCGCCGCTTCACTTCGGGGCCGAACGCCTCGCTGCGGCTCTGCCGGTACAGCCGGACGAGGGTCGAATCCACCGCATCGGCCGCGGCCTGGTCGCCCGCCTCGGCGGCGGCGGTGCGCTCGGCAGCCAGCGCCGCGGCGGCCTGCGACTCGTCCGTCCGGTAGCCGTAGTGCACGCCGTCGTACCGCGCAAGATTGCTCGACGCCTCGCTGGGGGCGATCACGTAGTAGGTGGCGACGGCGTACGCGCTGTGCGGCAGATCGATGCTGACCACCTCGGCGCCGAGCGACCGATAAACATCGATCGCCGCGTGCACCGCGGCGTCGACCTCCGGGTCGAGGCCCTCGCCAAAGTGCTGCTGGGCAACGCCGATCCGCAGCGAGGTGAGCGGCCGGTCGACAGCTTCCAGGCACGGCGGCGAAGCGGCGGTCAGCGAGGTGGAATCGGCCGGGTCGTGCCCGGCGATCGCGTCGTACAGCAGCGCGGCGTCGCCCACCGTGCGCGCCATCGGGCCCACCTGATCGAGGCTGCTGGCGAACGCGATCAGGCCGTAGCGGCTGACGCGGCCGTAGGTCGGCTTCATCCCTACCACGCCGCACAGCCCGGCGGGCTGCCGGATCGAGCCGCCGGTGTCCGTGCCCACCGAAAGCGGCGCCGACCGCGCGGCCACGCACGCCGCCGAGCCGCCGCTCGACCCGCCCGGTGAGCGCTGCAGGTCCCACGGGTTGCGGGTGGGCTGCACCGCCGAGTTCTCGGTCGACCCGCCCATGGCGAACTCGTCCATGTTGGTCCGGCCCAGCAGCACGGCGTCGGCCTGCCGGAGCTTGGCGATCACGGTTGCGTCGTACGGCGGGCGGAACCGCTCGAGCATCTTCGACGCGCACGTGGCGGCCTCCTGGCGGTCGCACAGCACGTCCTTGACCGCTACGGGCAGCCCGCCCAGCGCGCCGATGGCCTGCCCCGCCGCGCGGCGTGCGTCGATGGACTCGGCCTGCGCCAACGCCTTGGCGGTGTCGCACCGGAGGAAGGCGCCCACACGCCCGTCGGTCGCCGAGACACGGTCAAGAAACGCCGCCGTGACCTCGGCCGATGTCACG
>JBCCQL010000184.1:0-6478 GCA_039024355.1 Planctomycetota bacterium | reverse complement strand
GGCTCGCCGGCCACTTCGGCGCCCAGCTCGCGGAGCCGCTCGAACGTGAACAGGCCGGTGTTGTGGCCGTCGCTGAAGCGGATGTTGTACGCATAGGCGCCCGCGGGCCGCATGCCCTCGACACGCAGCGGCCGGGCCTCGGCGGCCGAGAGGACCGTCAGCTGGCCGGCCGGCGGCGGCGGGGCGCTACGCTTCTCTCGGCAGGTCGCGCAGGGGCAGCCGTCGCGGAGCTGCCCGGCGGTGTAGTCGCGTACCTGGCCGTCGGACCACGTGATCCGCAGCCCGGTTGGCGTCCTGTCGAGGCTGGTCGGCGACGCCGGCGGCTCATGCGTCACGGCCCGCCCCCTTCACGCGGCTTCGCGTCGCGCAGGTCGACGAACCGGTGGCCCTTCCCCTCGCTACGCGGCAGCGACATCGGCGGCGCCAGGCGGACCTCGATCTTCAGCCCCAGCCGCAGGCGGAGCTCGCGGGCGACGCGGGCCGGCTCGCCCAGGTGGTCTTCGACCTCGACGATCAGCTCGTCCATCTCGCCCCGCTTGCGGGCGGTGATCCGGAAGTCGACCACCTCCGGGAAGCCACGCAGCACCTGCTCGACGGCGCTCGGGAAGATGTTGACGCCGCGGATGGTCACCATGTCGTCGGCCCGGCCGAGGACGCCGCCCTCGAGCAGCACGGAGCGGTCGCCGCCCGGGCCGCCGCCGGGCGCGGCTCCATCGGGACTAGGCCACCGGGGGCGCACGAGGTCGCCCGTGCGGTAGCGGATGACGGGGCTGCCGTGGCGGCCGAGCGTCGTCAGCACCAGGTGGGAGAGCTCGCCGCCGCCGGCCGGCCGGCCGGTCTCGACCGAGAGGAACTCGGCCAGGAACTCGCTCTCGATGATCCGCAGGCCCTGGCCGCCGGGGTCGCCGTAGCCCCAGGCGCCCACCTCCGTGGCGCCGGCGTGGTCGCAGACCTTGGCGCCCCACGCCCGCTCAATCCGCTGGCGTGTGGCCGGCACGCTGCCGCCGGGCTCACCGGCGACAATCACCTTCTCGACGCCCAGCCCCGCCAGCGGGACGCCATCCGCCGCGGCGACCTCCGCCAGGTGCAGGGCGTAGCTGGGCGTGCAGAGCAGGCAGCTGGCGTGCAGCTTCTCGATCAGGTCGATCCGCGCCCGGCTGCTCATGCCGCCGCCGGGGATGGCCATCACGCCGCGGGCGGCCAGGGCGTCGAAGGCGGACCAGAAGCCGACAAACGGGCCGAACGAGAAGGCCAGCACGGCCCGGTCCTCCGGCGTGACACCCGCCGCGTCCAGCACGTGCTGCCAGCAGCCGATCCACCACCGCCAGTCCTCGGCGGTGTCTAGCACGGCCATCGGCCGGCCGCGGGTGCCGGAGGTCTGGTGGTAGCGGGTGTAGGCCGCCGGCCCGTGGGTCAGGTTGCGGGCGAAGCGGTCGCCGGCCGCGGGCGGCAGCAGCTCGTCCTTGGTGGTGAGCGGCAGCCGCGGGAGTTCGTCGAGGCCCTCAAGCGGCCCGGGCGTGGCGTGCAGCATCTGGGCGTAGAAGCCGCCCGCCTCGCGCACCGTGGCGAGCAGCCGGTTGAGCTTCTTCAGCTGCAGGGCCTGCAGCGCGACGCGGTCCATCGCCCGCGTCGCCGCCCGCTGAGCGGCGGCCGCCTCGAACGCCTGGGCAGCGGCCGCGTCAGCGGCGGGCGTGTCGGCGGCGTCTATCTGCGGGGGGCTTCGCATGCCCCCATTCTAGCGTGTCACCGCCCACGGCCCACGGCCGACTACATTCTGCCCCACCGCCCACTGCCCACTGCATTCTGCCCACCGCCCACCGCCCCGCCTCAGCCGGCGCCGTCGCCCCGGGCCTCGGCCTGGATGATCGCCTCGGTAGCGGACCGGTCGTAGAAGGTCGCCAGGAACGCTACGAAGATCACCGCCGCCATGCCGGCCGGCAGCAGCCAGAACGCTTGCCACTGCGCCATGGTCTCTGTGATGGCAGACTCGGAGACCGACTCCGGCATCGAAACGCTGAACATCCTGGTCAGCTCCTCGAGGGTCGATAGGTTGCTCTCCGACTTCGCCCGGTCGATGGCTCCGGCGAGCTCTTTGTGGCCGGTGACCGTCTTGCCGAACCGCGCGTCGGCGATCATGAAGCCGAAGAACATGCCGACGCCCTGCGTGAAGAAGACCAGCATGCTCTGGGCCTGCCCACGGATCTCCGGCGGCGCCTTCTGGTCGGTGTACATGAAGCCGGTGACAAAGAAGAAGTCGTAGCAGACGCCGTGCAGGGCCACCGCGCCCAGCATCATCCACACCTGCTGCGTGGTGGCGCCGTAGGCGAACAGCACGTACCGCAAGACCCAGGCCGCCATGCCCACCAGGATCATCCACTTGACGCCCAACCGGCGGAAGAAGAACGGCACCATCAGCATAAAGACGATCTCGCTCATCTGCCCCAGCGTCATGGTGGACGCCGGCTGATCGAACCCCGCGTCCTTGAGGATGGCCGACGCGTACTGGTAGTAGTACGCCAGCGGGATGCAGATGAGCGTCGAGCAGGCCACGAAGACCGCGAACGCCGGCTTCTTCATCAGGCCGAAGGCGTCGAGCATCAGCAGGCTGTTGACGTCGATCGGCTTGCCCTTGGCCGGCGGGGGCGTGTTGGGCAGCGTGAAGCTGTACAGGCCGAAGGCGGCCGACGCGGCGGCGGCGAGGCGGAGCATGTTGACGCTGTCCGACCAGTCGAGCACGCCCACGGTCAGGCCGGCGGCGATCCAGCCGATGGTGCCCCACACGCGGACCGCGGGGAACTTGTTCTGGTTCTCGATGTTCGCGAACGCGATCGAGTTGCCCAGCCCCAGCGTCGGCATGTAGCACAGCATGTAGGCGATGAGCAGGCCCACCACCAACGGGCCGTCGCCCTGCTCTACCGCGGCCGAGGCGCCCCACATGACGCCGGCGCCGATCATCATCAGCACGCCCTGCACCACCTGCGATGGGAACAACCGGTCCGCGATCAGCCCCAGGAACAGCGGGGCGATGATCGCCGCGATGGGCGCGCTCTGGTACGACCGGCCGGTGAAGTCTTGCAGCCCCGCTTTGTCTAGGCACAAGAACAGCGTGGCGAACCACGCCCCCCACGTGAAGAACTGCAGGAACATCATCACCGAGAGGCGGAGCTGGACTTGACCCACGGCGGTCTCCGGTGCGGGTGGACGGCGTGACGAGCGGGAAAAGGGCCACGCAGCGGCGCGGGGCGCCGGGCGGCCCGCCGATTGTAGCAAGAAGGCCACGCGGGTGGGTGCCCGGGCGGGCCCGCAGCATCAGAACGCCCGCAGCGGCACGCACCGGCGGGACAAGCCGGGCCGGGCGCGCTACCGCCAGTCGTACACCGCGAGCGCGCCCAGCTCGCGGACGAACACCTGCCCGCCGCTCACGGCGATGTGGGCCCAGGTCTCGCCGTCGCTCACCCGGCGCCGGTCGATCAGCTCAAAGGTAGTAGGCGTCACGGCGATGAGCAGCAGCTCGCCCCCGCTGTCGAGCGCGAGGATCTGGGCCGAATCGCCGGCCCCAGCGGGGGGCAAGACCGCCATGCTCTGGTACTTGCCGAACGGGCGCGACCGCCACGCTTCCTCGCCGGTAGCCAGGTCGATGCACTGGATGCGCTCGTTCTTCAAGTGCAGGTAGAGGTAGTCACCAACGATCACCGGCGACGACATGTAGGCCTGCGACTTGTTGGACCAGAGCTCTTCAAGCCCCGCCAATGGCCCGTTCGCTGCCGAGGGCTCTGTTGCTGCGGAAGGCTCTGTCGCTGCCTCGCCGGTGTCCTCTGCCGCGTCGCCCTCGGCCGGCCCGCCGGCGAGGCGCCAGAGCTGCGAGCGGCCGGTGTGGGCGCTGGTGAACACAGCGTTCTTGTACAGCGTGGGCGTCAGGATGTTCATGCCCCGGAAGGCCTGGATGGGCTGCGACCACCGCTCGGCGCCGGTCTCTGGCTCGATGCCCTTGAGCGCCGCCCGCGTCTGCACCACGGCCAGCGGCCGGCCCGACGCCTGGGCGATCAGCGGCGAGCTGAACGCCCCGCCCGACCGGCTGCCGCCGCCCGTCTCCACCCGCCACAGCGTTTCGCCCGTCTGCTTGTTCAGCTTCACAAACCCGTCGCCGGCCTGCATGTAGACCGCGTCGCCGTCCACCACCGGCGACGACGCGCAGCCGAACATCGGGAGCGACGCCCCGAACCGCTCCTTGAAGTCGACGCGCCACCGCTCGGCGCCGGTCGCCGCGTCGAGGGCCACCAGCTCGTCGCGGATGCCGGCCACGTACAGCGTCTTGCCGTCGCAGGCGGGGGTCGCGCGGATCCAGCTGCCGTTCACCGCGGCGAAGAAGGGCACCTGCATGGCGCCGGGCCAATCGGTGGACCACAGCAGCTCGCCGGTGCGGCGGTCGTAGGCCGAGGCGACCTCGGTCTTTTTGTTGCGTGTCTCGGTGGTGAAGACGCGGCCGCCCACCACGATGGGGCCCGAGTAGCTGGGGCCCAGTTCGACACGCCACGCCAGCTTCAGCCGGTCTTCCCCCAGCGAGGCGGGCCAACCGCCCTCTGGAGCCGCCGCCCGGGGGACCACGCCGTCGCGGGTGGGCCCACGCCACTGCGGCCAGGCGTCCCCCGCCGCGGCGCCGGCGTCCGCGGCAACCGGCACGGCAACGCCGGGGCCCACGGCCGTAGGCTCCGTACCGCCCGTCCCCGCGGGGCCATCGGCGGCAGCCGGTGTGATCGCAAGGCACGCGGCCGCCACAAACAACACCGCTCTGCTAAGCCGCGGGGCAACGGGCGCCGGCATGGTTCTCTCCGGGTGTTTGCTTCGGGTGTCTGCTTCAGGGCGGCAGCCGTCTCGCGGCCGAGCGGGGTACTCAGAGCGGGCAGCCGGACGGGTCGATCAGACGGGGCAGTCAATCGGCGCGACCGAGCGCGGCTTCCACTGCAAAGCCGCCGCCACGCGTGGCCAGCGACGCGTTCAGCCGCCGTTCGAGGCGGCCGCCCCGCGGATCACAAACCGGGCATCCAGCCAAGCCGCGTGGTCGAGAGTATCGCCGTCGCCGGCGTCTTCTACAACCAAGGCGATGGCCTGCGCCCCGGCGACATCCAGCGAGACCGTCACCGGCCGCCCTCCGCCGCGGATGACGCCGCTTTCGTACCGCTGCGAGAACTTTCCGCCGCGGGCGATGAGCACCCGCGCGACGACGCTGCCCCTGCCCACGGCGTCGCCCGAGCCCGGCCGGTTGTCGGCGACGGCCAACACCGCGTCGAACCGCTCGGCCGTCGGCGGCACACGGTAGACCAGACGGGAGCTGCTGTGCATCGCCACGCCCTTGAGCCACCGCCCGCCGGCGGCCCGGAGCGGGCGGCCCCCGAAGCCGCGGTCGCGGGCGTAGGGCCACGCGGCGTCGAAGTACGGCGTGTGCCGGTAGTCCAGCGGCTCGATGTCCGAGAGGTACGCCACGGCGCCGGCCAGCGGCTGCACCAGGCAGACCGCGCCGGCCCGGCGGCCCTGCAGCCGAGGGCCCTCGACAAGATCGGCCACGAGCTTGCCGCCGGGCTGCAGGCTGGCGGAGCCGGCCAGCAGCACGCCGCCGTCGGTCAGGCCGATAGCCACACGCGGCGACCGGCGGGCGGAGACCTCGCCCGGTTGCTCTAGCTGCAGCAGCACGACCCGCGTGAGGTCGAACTCAAGCGGCTGGCCGCCCGATCGCAGCGTCAGCTTGCCCGCGTCGATCTGCTCCAAGGCCCCGTTAAAGGCGTCGCCGTTGATCAGCCAGACGCGGTCGCCCCCGGCGGTGGTTTGGGCGGACGCGACGCGTCGCGAAGCTTCTTGCAGGGCGGCGTCGAACAGCGAGGGGTCGCGGGCGGCCTCGAACAAAACCTGCGCGACCACGCGGCGGTCGATAGTCGCTTCGGCCAAGAGCGACTGCCGCAGCGTGAAGGCGCCGCCCGTGTAGCTGAGCGGGCCGTCACGCGTCCACGCCGGCCCGGCCACCAGCCGCGACCCCTGCCGCAGCACAACCGTAGGCCGCGGGGCCCGCGGCGCCGGCTGGCCCCAGCGGACGACCTGCGTCATCGGCAGCGACGCCCGGGCATCGCCCCCGCCGCCGCCATCGCCATCGCCATCAGAGCCGGGACGCGTGGCCGCGATACGCTGATCGTCGAAGCCCAGCAGACGGGCCGCGAAGGCCTCGCCCGAGGCAGGCGTCAGCGTCGCCGGTGCAGGCTGGGCCGAGGCGCCGCACGCGGCGGCCAGCTGTAAAAGCACGGCCGCCACGCGGCCACAACCGCCAGACGGGCGCCGCACGGGCCGGCAGCGGCGGCGTGTCTCGTCGGCCATCCGGCAATCACCGCTGGAAGATGGGGACCATGTCGTTGGGCGTCTGCAGGATGATGCACGCCATGGCCGTGGCGTACTGCGGGCCAACCGAGTCGGTCCAGTTGCCGGCCGCCTGCTG
>JBCCQL010000183.1:0-6490 GCA_039024355.1 Planctomycetota bacterium | reverse complement strand
CGGTCAGGTCGCCTTGCTCCCGGGTCGCCTCAGTAGCGAAGAAGTTGTCGCGGATGATGAAGAAGTCTGCTTCGGTGACGACACTGTCAACGCCTACGTTGACGTTGCCCGGGCTCGCTTCGTAGCTGATGCCGGTCACGGCGAGCTGGGCGCCGGCTTGCGTTGTGTCCGTCGTGCGGAACACCAACGTCGAATCGACGGTCGCCAACTGGTTGGTAAACGTCACCACGACGTCGGGGCCGACAAAGCTGGAAGTGACGCCGAGGTTCAGGCGGACAGAGCTGACGCCGTCGTACACGGCGAACAGGTCACCGGCCGCCGGAGAGAAGACGATGCCTGGATCGACGCCGGGGTTAAGCCCCGTGATGATCACACCGTCGTCATCACCGGGGCCGTCGGCTCGGGAGAAGTCGAAAGCGAAGCCAAACAGGGCGGCGCCGCCCGACAGCTCGAACTGCAGGAGTTCTTCATTGCCGTTTGCCGGGTCGGTATCCGGGTCGTTGAAGGCGTTCGCGTTCGTGCCCTGATCGTCGATCCCCAGCCGTGTCGCGTTGTTGTTGAAGGTCGCTTGCGTGGCCCCGATGAACGGCGTGAGCGTCAACAGCGAGTCGGTTGACGTGAAGGACGACGTTTCTCCGGAGCCGCCGCTGATGTCGCCCGGCAGCAGTTCCACAATTTGGCCGTGGGCGGTTGTCGCGAGCGAAAGCGGGGCAGCGACGGCTGCCACTGCAAGAAAACGCAAGACCCGTGTCATAGAAGAACCTCCATTGTGCGGTCCGCCTGGACTAGCTTGGCGGTATCGCTGTGGTGACGAGCCGCAGGCGCCTGCGGGCCGGTGTAGTGCTGGTGTGCCTTGGTGGTGAACTCCAAAGCTGTCAAACCGCCCGCCCCTATGGCGGCCAGACTCGACAGACCGCTGCCGCGGCGGGTTGCCGATGCAACAAAAAGCGACGCTTGAATAGTGCTGGGAAAAGCGTTGCGGCCACTCGCATAGGCTGACCGCCGTCGTTTGGCGGCCGACGTCGACTGTTGCAGGCAGGTCGGCCAAAAACCGGGCCCGTTGTCCAACGTCACGCAGCTCCACGGGTTAGGCCTGTGGCCCTCCCATTCGCTGCAGCCTGTGTACCGCAGCATAATCGGCAACGCCAGGATTTACGCCAAAAAATTCGTAGATTCCGCAATATCGCCGGCAGAAAGCCTACGTAAACCTGCGGGATGGCAGCGTAGCAACAGCAGGACTCGACGCCGCACCGTTTGTTGGAATCGGAAGCTGGCAGCCGGCGTTTGCGGCGTCGCGCGGACTTGCGTCTAGCCGCAGCCGCACGCGGTTGGCCGGCGGCACGCTCCGGCGAGTGAGCCGATCGCCCCGAGCCCATATGGTGCAACGCGCTGGCCGAAGCCCCGCACACGTGCACACAGGCCGTTGCTCACGTTAAAGCCACCTCGCCGACGCAAGCGAGAGCGGCGTCCTGCAACGTTTCGCAGAACCAGCGTGGGCGTTGTTCGAAGCCTACGCAGATGTTCCGTCCGACACTCTAAACCGTTGCCGCGAAACAGGTTGCTTGCCCGGCTGCCGAAATACCGATATCGTCGATGTAAGAACGACGCAGGCGGCGTTTAAGCCGCCAATGCCCGCCGCGGCAGGCGTAGGACGGTGAACAGCAGCCGGTACACACGACGGCTGCCCCCCGGCTTGAGGCACACGAATGGCTACCGCCGGCGAACCCGCCAGCGCCGTAGACGACGCACAGACGCTCACGCCGATCGAGCGTTGGTTGCGGGAGTCGCCCCCTTGGCTGCTTAGCGCCGCGGTGCACATCGCGGCGTTGATCTGCCTGGCCGTTTGGCTGACGGGGGCCTCGATCGAGCAGGCGGTGTGGCTCGACGGGGAGTATTCGGAGCAGCCGGGCGAGCAACTGATCGAAGAGCCTCTGCAGCTCGACACCCTGGCCGAACTGACGATCGACCAGCCGGTCTTCGAGCCGCAGCCGCTCCCGCCAGTGGTGGACCCGATCGCGATGCCGAGCCTGGCCAAGCCGCTGCTGGCGGGCACGCTGTTGGCTTCCGACACCACATCGGACGTGATCGGTGTCTCACTGTCGGGCCGCGAGCCCGGCGCCAGGGCCAAGCTGCTGGAAGCGTACGGCGGTACGCAAGCCACAGAGAAGGCGGTGCTGGAGGGCCTGCGGTGGCTCGCCAGGCAGCAGCGGCCGGACGGCGGCTGGAGCCTGCGCGGGCCCTACAAAGACGGCATCGGTTTCGAGAACGCTGAGGCGGCCACGGCGATGGCCTTGCTCGCCTTCCAAGGGCGTGGCTTCACGCACCAGGGCGACCCGAGTGAGAAATTCACGAAGGTAGTTCGCCGCGGGTGGGCCAGGCTGCTGAAGAGCCAAGACAGGGACGGCAATTTCTTCCAGGACGGCGGCCCGCACCACCACCGCATCTACACGCAGGCTCAGGCGGCGATCGCCTTGTGCGAGCTGTACGGCATGACGCGGGATGACGCGTACCGCGAGCCCGCCCAGGCGGCGATCGACTACCTCGTGGACATCCAGGCGCCCGAAGGCGGCTGGAAGTATGCGCCGGGCGTGCGGAGCGACCTGTCGGTCACGGGCTGGGTGGTGATGGCGCTGCAGAGTGCGGGCATGGCGGGCCTGGACGTGCCGAGCCCGGTGTTCGATCGCGTCCGCAGCTTCCTCGATGAGGTTTCGCGTGGGCAGGGATCGTTCCGTGGCAGCGAATACGGCTACGAGCCGCGGCGCGGACCGAGCATTGCCATGACGGCCGAGGGCCTTCTGTGCCGCCAGTACCTGGGGTGGCAGCGAGACGACATCCGCCTGCAAGCGGGCGCCGCGCGGCTGCTAGAGAACCCACCGAAGTGGCGAGGCGGGCGGAGCGTCTACTACTGGTATTACGCCACCCAGGTTTGCCACCACATGGAGGGCGACATCTGGACGGCCTGGAACTCCAAGATCCGCGAGGTGCTGCCCGCCCACCAGATGAAGCGTGGCGCCGAACGCGGCAGCTGGTCGCCCCGCGGCGATCGCTACGGCGACAGCGGCGGCAGGCTGTACGTGACGTGCCTGTCGATCTACACGCTGCAGGTCTACTACCGCCACTTGCCGATCTACCGCGGCGGGCTGCTCAGCGGCAAGCTGGAATGACCCAAGCCGCGGAACGTCCGCAACGCCATAGGCGTGAGCCGGCGTGGCGGACTCAGTCGGCGGCGATGCCGTGCCGCTGCATCAGGTAGGCGGTCATCGCCTCTCGGTCGGTCGACGGCAGGGCGGCATCAAACACGGCGACCTCGTAGATGTCGCCCCGGAAGAAGCCGGACAGGTTGCCGCTGTCGCCGTGCCCGCCGATGGTCCGCGTCGAGTTGGTGGCGGCACGCAGCGTGGCGGCGGCGGCCCCTTGGCTTCGGCCGTTTACCCACTGCTCGGCCCGCTCGGCCAGCAGGTCGTACGTGTAGCAGATCACCATCGGCTTCGGCTGCTGGCGTGCCGGGCTGTGGATCACGCCGTCGCAGAACTTGGTGCCAACGGCGTCCGCGGCCCACAGGCCGGTGTAGACGCCGTTGTCCTGCCGGACGTTGATCTCGACGGTCGGCGCCTTCCCGCCAAAGGTGAGCAGCTGCCCCGCCCAGCGGGTGTCGTTTTGCCCGGTCTGTGAGGGGCTGCAGGCGACAAACACGGTCACGCTGTCGCCCGTCGCGAAGGCGTCGGTCCTGAGCCGGCTGCTCTGGCCGTTGAAGCGGACCGCGGGCCTGCCGCTTCCGGAGTCCGCCACCCAAACCGGCTGGCTGCTCTTGTCGAACTGGCAGGCGTCGTTGGCGATTTGATTGTCACCGACGCACACGTCCCGCCACGCGCTGACGCGGCGGTCGGCGTCGCGAGAGACGAGCAAGTCGGCCGCTACCCAAAAATTCAGGCCGTCGGCCACCGGGATCGGTGGCAGCTGCTCACGCGACAGCTTGGGCGTGATCTGACGCGCGAACCTGTCTGGCTGAGCGCTGATCCACTCGGCGTCCTCGCCGCCAGCACCAAAGCGCAACGCGTCGAGCTTGCGTGCGTGCAAGGCTTTGCCAGCCAAACCGCCGCCCGAATCACGCTTGCGGGCAATGACATCGCCGTCCAAGACGTGTACCTCGGTAACGCCGCCCTGGCTGACGTCGATGCCGAACTCGGTGCCCAGGTCGACCACCTCTGCGGTTGGCGTCCGCACCGTGTAGCCACGTGCCTGCTCCGGGACGATCGCGGCGAGTTTGCCAAGCTGCAGGTCTGCGTGCTGCGGCGAGCGGGGCAGGAATCGCGCCGGGCCCTGCAAGATGACTTTCGCCCCGTCGACGAACGTCAGCTGCACGAGCCCGTCGTCCAGCTCGATCTGCTGGCCGGCTGCGACGGGCTGACCAAACCGAAGCGACCGGTCGCCCGGGGCCCAGCGGCAGTCCACCAAACCGGTCACGTGGGCGGCCGTGTCGGGTCGGCTGTAGGCGGCGGCCCGCTGGGCAAGCGCCCCGTCCGCCCCGGACAGCCCCGCGGGTCGCTCGACCTGCGCCACTCCACCGGAAGCCTGAGCCATTGCCGATTGCCCCCGCTCTCCGGCTACATACCCACCGGCGATAAACGCGGCGATGCTTGCGGCGAGGCCGGCAGAGATGGCGGCAGTAAGCTCCCACCGCGGCGGCCGCGGAGCAGCGGCGCGTTCCGCTGCCGGCCGCACGAGCGGCTGCACACCGGGCGACGCTGGCCCGCCGGCGAGGTCCTCCGCAGACGCCGAGTGCCATCGCAGGGCAGCGTGCATGTCGCGGTACCGCACGTAAAGCCGGCGGGCGTCGGCGCTTTCTAGCAACGCCTTCTCGAGCCGCTCGATCTGCTGGTCGCTGCAACGCTCTTCGCAACTGGCGTCGATCAGGCCCAGCAGTTCGTCACGGTCGAGCGGCTTATCGGATTGGTGTGCGGGCTGCTGTGTGCTCATCGTGTCTCAACGCTCATCGTGTGTAGGCGGTCGGCGTGCGGCCCCTCGGTTCGGTTGACTTCTTGGCAGCCTTCTCGGCCATGCGTTGGCGCCGGCCCCGTTAGTGCCAGCCCCGTTAGTGCCAGCCCTGTTGGCGCCCACCGTGCAATGGCGGGCGCCCTGCCTCTTTTCGTGCTACGACAACGCGAGTTTCCGCTCGATACACTTGTGAAGGGCGGCCCGAGACCGCTGCAGCACCTTGTAGATGCTGCCGGTCGTCCGTTCCTGGGTAGCGGCGATCTTGTCGACAGCGGCGCCCTGCCAGTAGTAGTCGTGCAGCACTTGGCGCCGATCGTGCGGCAGCTCGTTGATGCACTTGGACAACACCGCCCGGCGTTCTTCCAGCTGGCCGGAAGCCTCCTGCTCCGACCACTCGTCGGCCACCAGCTGCATAAGTTCGTTGCTCAACAGGCGGGTCGACCAGCGACGGTGCCGCCGCGAGTTCAGCACCTTATAGAAGGCGATTTTGTTGCCCCACGCCACAAAGCGCTCTACCGCCGGCTCCCCGTCCTGGGTCGCTAGGAACTCGTCGAACTTGTCCCACATCACCACGCTGGTGTCTTGCATGATGTCCTCCGCGTCTTGCACGGAGGGCAACAGCGAAACCAAGTAGCCGAAGATCTTCCGCTCGCCGGCGACAATCAGCTTGATAAAGGCGGACTGCTTGTAGTCGCTCATAGTCGCTCTTCGCGGCCGCTACTCCCGGCTGCATGCTGACGCATCACCCGTGACAGACCGCCGAATGCCAGTTGACGTCTGCCAGTTGACCTCGTCGCAAGTGTGCCGGAGGCCACCTTTTGGGCTGCCCACCCGCGAACTGAAACCTCGCCACAAACCCAACCTGCGGCTAGACTAATGCCAACGGCAGGCAAGTCGCGCGTGGGCTGCAAGCCGCAATCCCTGACTCGGCTGCTCCGCCGTGGCTGGGCGAACACCGCGTTCCCGCGGTAGGCCGCACTCGTTCGCCTTTTGATGCGGTTATCCCTTTACGTGTCGAAACTCTGCGGGTTAGGACACAATTCCACGACGAGCCAACAGACTGCGCGGCGGAACGCCACAAGCTACCCCCCGCAGAGCTCAAGTCGCTTTTCACACCGCACTTTTCACTAAGCAACCGCACGCAGCCGCCGGAACACGGCTCGACGCGGGCATCCGTACGGAGAGGCAACTCAATGCGGCTCAGGATTTCGCAGAACAGCGTTGTGCGGCTCGGCATTCTTTCACGGGTGCTGTGCCTGCTTGGCCTCATCGGCACGGTGGCGGCGGGGCAGCTGCACGCCCAGGCCATCAACATCGACACCGGGCCCCAATCGCGCGAGCGGCAGTTTGAGGCGTGGGGCACGTCGCTGGCCTGGTGGGCGAACTCGGTCGGCGGCTGGATCAACCAAGACGCCCGCGACGAACTCGTCGAGCTGCTGTTCGATCAAGACAACGGGCTCGGCCTCAACTACGCCCGCTACAACATCGGCGGCGG
>JBCCQL010000182.1:0-6556 GCA_039024355.1 Planctomycetota bacterium | reverse complement strand
GTGCCGCCGCCCAGGTCGTAAACCAGCAGCCGCTTGTCGGGCAGCGAGAACGAGACCGGTGTCGCGCCCGCCTCGCGGTTCTCGTACAAGTGTGCGAGCGCCGCGGCCGTCGGCTCGTTGATCAGGTCCGCCACGTCCAGGCCGGCCAGCTTGCCGGCGGCGATGGTGGCGTGGCGGCGGCGTTCGTCGTAGTACGCCGGCACGGTGATGATCGCCTTGCCCAGCCGGCCGATGGCCTGCTCCGCGTCGTGCCGCAGCTGCGCTAGGGTGAACCCGGCAAGCACCTCCGGCGGGGCGCCGTGGTCGTTGATCTGGCGGTGGAAGTGGGGCAGGCCGATGTCCCGCTTGTACGCCTCGACGTACTCTCCGGATTCGTCGCTCGCGCGGGCCGCCGCGTCAGCCCCCACCAAGATCTGATCGCCGAAGAACAGCACGCTGGGCGTCGAACACTCCCCGTGCCGGTTGGGCGTGACCGTGACTTCGCCGTCGCGGCCGAGCACGGCAACCAACGACGTGGTCGTGCCGAAGTCAATGCCCACGGGCGTTGGGCGGGGCGATTCAGTGCGCTGGGCAGGGGATGGCATAGCTTGGTCCTGCGGTTTGTCGGGCTATTGGAAGCGGGGCGAGGAAACCGGCGGGCGGCTGGGCGCGCGGTGCGGCGCCGCATGGTCGCGCAACCTAGGGGCGTCAAGGGCCGGCATCTTGCGGCGCTGGCGCCGGCGGTGTGGTTGCCGCCCCGTTGAGCAGGGCTGCGGCCGCCAAGCCCAACAGGCCTGCTACGGCGACGCCAAGCACCATGATCGGCAATCGACGCTTGGCGAAATCGGCGAAGCCAGCGCTTTGGCCGGCGATCGCCGTGGGGCCCGGCAACGCAGGCATCCGGCTGCTCGACGCTTCGGCCGCGGGGTCGGTCACCAGGCGGAGGCCCGGCTCATCGTTGGTGTCTAGCAGGTGCGGGGCGTAGTCTTCTGCTATCTGACGCAGCGACCGTTGGTTGGCGTGCTGGACGATGAACTGGAACTCCGGCCCATCGTGGCCCACCCGCACGACGTCGCCCGCGTGGAGCGCGGCGTGTTCGATCACGGGCTCGTCGTTGACAAACAGCCGCTGCCCGCTGCTGGGCCGCACGACCCAGGCTTCGGCCTCTCGCCGGACCCGGCCCGCCAGCTTGGCGACGCCGAGGCGCCGGTACTCCGGGAAGGCCGCGTCGCAGCCCGCGCCGGAACCGATCGTGAACCGATCTTTGTCGATGGGCACCATCCGCCCGACGCGTACCCCCCGCGTGATCCACAGCACCAGCGGCGTGCCCGGCCGGTAGCCGATGCCGCTGTTGACGCCATGGCTTTCGGGAGCCGGCGTTTGCATGTCGTGCGCCGGCGATCCGCCGGGTGGGCGGAAACCCCCAGGCTCTTCCGCCGGGCGCGGCCCGCGCGGCGTGGGCGACCCCTTGGGTGAATCTGCCGAAGCGGCCATGGCGTATGCCCTTCGCTTTTTGCGCCCGGTAGCAACCTGCATCGTGTGCCCCACGAGGTTGGCGGTGGAGGGGCCGAGGGCAACCGGCTGGGGTGCGTCCGCCTCGGCTAGGACCATAACGGACGTGCCGATAGCGGCGCACGGGCAATGCCGCCGCTTTTGCTAGAAAACCAAAACAGCGTAGCCGCATACAGCCAAGCACAGGCGGATGCGTGACGCACGCCTGGGCACGGCGGGGCGGGTTTGCTGGGCGGTGGCGGCAGGCCTATACTCCGCCCACAGGCCGCGGCGGGCTGATCTCCGGGCGGGCGATCGTCGCTTTTTGGTTCCGGTGGGCGAGCAACCGCGGCGGTTTACAACGGTGGGCGGCGGCTAGCTTTGCGGGGCGCACTGCGATGACCGATCCACACCACGCGGCCGGGGGCCATGCGTCCCCAGGCGATGCGTACAGGCCGAACCTGCCAGAGCCGGCGAACGCCGATGCGCAGGCCGCGCCGGCGGAAGCTGCGCCGGCTGACGCCGTGCCGGTCGATTCGGAAGAAAACCTCATCCGTCTGTCTCTCGGCGGAGACCAGACGGCACTCGAGCAGCTCTTGCTCCGCTATTACGACCGGCTGCAGACGTACATCGGACGCCGCGTAAGCCCCGAAGACATCCTGCAGCACGCGTACCTCAAAGCGCTGCGTTCGATCGCCACCTTCGAGCCCCGCGGCGGGTATGCGTTCTTCGGCTGGCTCAAGCGTATCGCCGACAACGAGCTGACGGACCAGATACGCAAGGCCCGCCGCGAGCCGCGGCCCACCACGCAGCAATCGGCCGACGACTCGTGCTTCGACCCGACGAGCCAGCTGGCCGGCAAGGACGAAACGGCCACCGTGCTGGCGAGGCGGCGGGAGCTGAAGTCGACGCTGCGGAGGACGCTCTCGCGGCTCAAGCCGGAGTACCAGACCGCCATCGAGCTGCGGTACCTCAAAGAGCTAGCCCTGGACGAAGTGGCCGAGCAGATGGGCATCTCCGAGGGGCAGCTGCGGGGGCTGCCGCACCGCGGCCGCAAGGCGGTGAAGGACGAGATCCGGCGCCTTTCGCACTTGGAGTGACGCCGCCGTGCGGGAACTCTCCGGCCGATGACCCAGCAGCCGCAGCCGCCGACGCCCGGTCAGCCACGCACGCGGGACCAACGCGCGCAGGCGGTTGTCGAGCGGGTGATCGCCCGCCGGCGTGGGGGCGAGTTCTTGCCCGATGAGCAGGTCTTGCAGCAGCACCCCGACCTGCTGGGCGTGCTGGAGGGGCAACTCCGCAAGGCGGCGTTCCTGGAGAGCCTGCGGCCTACGCCGGACCGACTAGCCCAGCTGCTCGACCGGATGGAGTCGGACCCCGAGTTAGACGCTCCCCAGCCGGCCCGCCCAGCAGCGGCCAACGGCGGCGGCGGGTGCCCAACGCCGCAGGGCCGCGTAGACCACCCACGCCCGCTGGCCGGGCCGCACGCGAAACTGCGGTCGACACCAGCCGAGCCGCCGCTGCCGGCCGAGGCGCCGCCGGTCGACGCGCCGCCGGTCGACGCGCCGCCGGTCGACGCGCCGCCGGCCAGCCAAGACCCGCAGCGGTTGGGGGAATCGCCGTCGGGCAGCCGCGGCTGGCCTCCGCGGGCCGGCCACGACGACGCCGCACGCATCACCTACGACGAGGTCGGCGCCGCGACGCCGGACGCCAGCCGGTTTAGCACGGCAGAGCTCGACGGGCTGGCGGCAACGGATTTCGCCGAGGGCGTCGGCGCGTCCGACTCCGCTGGCGGCCCGGCGGTTGAGGGCGGCCACTTTCTTTCGTCCGCCACGCACCGCGAGCCCGCCGGCGCACCGCAAGAACCCTCGACGCTGTACCGCGCGCCCGGCTACGGCGACGCCACGCGGTTCCGCCCCCGCAACCGGCCGCCGATGGCCGTGCTGCAGGTGCTGGACGACGGCCAAGCGAGCGGCGAACTGGTACGCCTCCGCAAAGACCTGACAACGCTGGGCCGCGAGCAAGCCGACGTCTGCGTGCCGCACGACGCAATGGTCTCTGCCCTGCACGCACAGATCGAACGGGTGCGTGAGGCCGACGCTTGGCGGTGGGTTCTTCGCGATGGGCAGAGCACCAACGGCGTGTTCGTCAAAGCGAGGAAGATCCGGCTCCGCGACGGCGACCAGCTGATCATCGCCAGCCGCATTGTGCAGTTCAGCCAGCCGTCGCCGGAGGGCCCCGCGCGGCTGGACGAGGTCGTGACGCAGGGCATGGGGGAATGGCTCGACCTGGACGGCGAAGACCGTTGGATCGGCCGCGACCAAGCCATCTGCGAGCCGTTCCTCGCCAGCGAGCCTATGCTCGACCAGCGGTTCGCCCGGCTCAGCCGGCGTGCCGACGGCAGGTGGACCATCTGGAGCCAGCAGTCGCTCAATGGCCTTTGGGTGCGTGTTACGCAGGTCAAGCTCGTCAGCGGCAGCATGTTCCAGCTGGGCGAGCAGCGGTTTGCCTTTCACACGCCGTGAGTCGTTACGCGGCGGGCCCGCGGGTCATTGGTTAGGCTGCGGCTGGTCGGCGGCCGCCCGGGCGTCAAGCGGTGCGGATCGGGCAAAGTGGGCGGCTTGCGTCCGGGGCTGGTTGCCTGCGGAGAGCCGCTTTTTCCGACATGCTGGGGCGCCGGCGTTTTTCTGCGTGCGCGCACCCGAAGGTCGAACGTTTTCACGTTTAGGTGGCGCTAGGTCTGCGAAATCGATAGCGGCGTAGGGAAATGACCGCGGCCCTTACAGGGGCGAGACGGGACACGCCCGCGGTACGGATCGGCCGCTTGCGGGACGGGGCACACGGCAACACAGCGTACTCGGCGCCGGTAGCGCAGCACGGGGCGCCGACGGGGCGACGGCCAACGGCATGACTCTTCAAGACGCCATTTACGAGGTGCTGGGCATCCCGCTCGAGCAGCAGCCAGCGGACAAATACCGGCTGCTCGGACTCGTGCGTTTCGAGGCCAATCACGAGGTGATCGCCAACGCCGCGAGCCGGCAGATGCTGTACGTCAGGCAGCTGGCGGTGGGGCCGTACTCGGCGGTCTCGCAGGACCTGTTGAACCTGTTGTCCGAAGCGAAGCTGTGCCTGCTGAACGCGTCAAGCCGGCGGGCGTACGACGCCGATCTGCGCCGGCGGCTGGGCGCCTCGACGTGCAGCAGCATCGGCAGCATCGGCGGCGGCGACTCCGGGGCGTCGGGGCCATCCGCGGGCACGGGTCTTTCTACGGGCCCCGCTACGGACTCCGCTACGGGCCCCGCCGACGCGGCCGCGGCGAAACCCGGTGGTGCGGCCGACGACGGCCCTATCTCTGAGCTGCTGGAGAGCCTGGGCTCGGTCGAGTTCCCGCCCGATATCCCGCCGCGGCAGGGCGCGCCGCTGCGACGGGGGCCGGCGCCGGTCGAGTCGCTCGACAGCGCGTCGGTGCTGGCCGGGTCGTCGCTCTCGCCGGAGCCGGGCAGGCGGGTCATGTCTCCGCTGCCCGGCGGCAACCGGCCGCGGGCCGTGAGCGACGCCCATGCGTTCCCCGGCTCTCCGCGGCTGGCGGCGACCGGCCCGGCTCGGCACAGCGGCCCGGCGCCCTCGCGGCAGTGGGTCATCGGGGCCGACGCCCACTGCGATATCGTCGTCCACTGCCAGTACGTCTCTCGGCGGCACTGCCGGGTGACGCAGTCGGGCAGCCAGTTCTGGGTGGAAGACCTGGGCTCGCGGAACGGGACGCACGTCAACAACCGCGTGGTGCAGGGCCCGACGCCCGTGACCGAAGAAGACTTGGTGACCCTCGGCACGCTGGCCCGCATGCCGTGGCCGCCCGAGGCGCCGGCCGAGCGGCCGGGAAGCGTCGACGTCCGGATCGTCCGGATCGGTCGGTCGGCGTCGAACGACGTGACGCTGGACCACCCGTCGGTCTCGCGTCGGCACGCGCAGCTGACCATCCTCGGCGACAAGACGGTGCTGGAGGACCTGGGCTCGACCAACGGGACGTTCGTCGGGGCGTCGTCGATGCGGATCAACCGCCGCCCGGTTGAGCCGGCCGACGAAGTACGCATCGGCAAGTTCACGTTCCCGGTCAGCCACCTGCTGCAAGAGAAGCCATCGGCCGCCAGCGCGTGACGTGTTGTCCATGACGCGTCGCGCGGGCAAGCGGCCTGTGTGTCGACGCGGTTGGCCGGTTCGCCGGGCCGTCGGTTCGCCCCACCGACGCCGGCGGCCGGCCGGCCGTTTTCCTTCAGCGTGCGAACAGAACCTCTGGTTGTTGCGGCGATGTCTGCGAAATCGGCCGTGCAACGCCGATCGCCTGCCCCGACTTTCGCTTTTGTCCGTTAGCTCGTAGGGCGGCCGGCAGGTTCTGAGGCGGCCCCCGCGTGGCTATCATGCTGGGCACGCACCCCCGTCCCTCGTCCCCCGTCCCTCGTCCCTCCTGCTTCCCCCCTCCCCCGTTTGGCCCGCGTCACCCTCACCGACGTCAGCAAGACCTACGCCGGCGGTGTGCAGGCCGTGCGGGGCGTGTCGATCGACATCGCCGACGGCGAGTTTGTCGTGCTGGTGGGCCCCAGCGGGTGCGGCAAGAGCACCACGCTGCGGATGATCGCGGGCCTGGAAGAGGCGACCACGGGCGACATCGCCATCGCAGGCCGGCGGGTGAACGACGTCGAGCCGAGCCGCCGCGACATCGCCATGGTCTTCCAGAACTACGCCCTGTACCCGCACATGACGGTGCGGAAGAACCTGGCGTTCGGCCTCAAGATGCGGCGGACGCCCAAACCAGAAATCGCCACGCGTGTCGCCGAGGCGTCGGCCATGCTGGGCATCGAAGAGCTGCTGGACCGCAGGCCGGGCGAGCTCTCCGGCGGTCAGAAGCAGCGGGTAGCGCTCGGCAGGGCGATTGTCCGCAAGCCGGCGGCGTTCTTGTTCGACGAGCCGCTGTCGAACCTCGACGCCAAGCTCCGCGGCGAGATGCGCACCGAGATCGCTGCCCTGCACCGCCGGCTGGGCGCGACGATGATCTACGTCACGCACGACCAGGTGGAGGCCATGACCCTGG
>JBCCQL010000181.1:0-6559 GCA_039024355.1 Planctomycetota bacterium | reverse complement strand
CGGCCGGGCTTCGCTCTTCATCTCGGCGCGCGGTGGGAAACCCTGCCGGTCGCGGCCTCCGGGCAGAGTCAGCGTGTCGCCGCTGAATTTCCCAAGCAGCGTGTCGCACCGGTACGAAGACGTAACCGGGTTGCGCCCTGCGCGCGGTGCGTTGACGCTACGCACCGGCCCCAAAAAGCGACTGCCGCGAGACGACCCCACAGAACTCGCCCCAAGCCGGCATGCAGGCCCAGCCAGACAACCACGCCAGGCCGCCAATCAACCGGTCCGACACGCCCGCGCTGCAGAAGATCGCCGTCGCGTTGCTGGCCGGCATCGCACTGGTGGCCGCTGCGCGGGTGGTGCAGCTAGCCGGCCGCGACTTTGGCCCGCAAGCGACCGCGCCGCCTGCGGTGTTGGACAGGGAAGACCCGTCGCCCAGCACGACTGACACCGCCATCGTTGGCGGTGACATGGCTGGCCGCGGGCACGCCGGCAGCGAGCCGGACTCCGCGCAGGGTGCGCTGAGCCCGCACGAGCTGTCGCTGCTGGCCATGGCGTGCCCGCAGGCGGTGGAGGCGGCGCCGCCGGAGCTGCGGTTGGCGATGTCGCGTGCGATGCGGCCAGGCGAAGCCAGCGGTATCGCCCAGCCCAAGGACCAGCCCTCGGCGCCGCCTAAGACGCGTGTCGCGACGCGGACCGCGGCAAAGCCTACCCGCCGCGAAGGCTGGCTGGTCGACCCGGACGAGTGGTACGCGCCGGAAGACTTGGCGGCGCCGCCGACGCCGGAGCCCGTGGCGCCAGAAACCGTCACGCCGCAACCTGGCACGCCCGAGCCCATCGTCCCCGCGGCCGAACCGCCGAGGCCATCGCTGCCCGTGCTGACGGCGCCCGAGTTCACCACAGCCGAGCCAGCGCCCGGCGAGCCCAACGCACCGCCCAGCGGCGGCGGCGAAGCACCATTCAGCGGTGCGGCGAAGGCGATCCCCGCGCCCGAAGCCTTGCCGCTGCCAGCACCAGAAGCCGGCAACAGCCCGCCCGCCGAGCCGGCTATTAGGAGCGAGCCGCCCGCGGGCGACCTGCGGCCGGGTTTGTTGTTCGAGCCACCGACGCCTGCGCGACCCACCCCCACACCGCCGGCGGCAACGCCCACGACCACCCTGCCCGGCGCCGGGCTCTTCTTGCCGCCGCCATCGCCGGCAGCGAGCGACCTTCCGCCGCGCGAACGACCTGTCGAGCCACCGCCCGAGCCGGCGCCGAGCGAAAGGCCACGCCCGGCGATGAGCCCTGACGCTGCTGGTGGGCTCGCCGGCGGTGAGCAAGTGGCCGAGCCCCAGCCGCCCAAACCACCGGCGCCCGAAGCGCCGGCGCCAGGCCAGCGTGCGGAACCTGTCGAGCTGCCGGCGCCTGTTGAGCCGCCCGAGCTTGTCGAGCCTGAGGCAATCCAGCCGCCCGAGGCGATCCAGCCGCCCGAGCCCATCGCCACACCTGAGCCGACGCCCGGGGGCGACGAGTCGGCTGGCCGTGGGCCAGCGGCTGAGGAGACACCTGCGGCGCCGCGGCAGATCTTTGCTCCGCCACCCGTTGCTGGGCCACCCGTTGCTGGGCCACCCGCTGCTGGACCGCAAGAAGCCCGCCCGCCTGCGGCGGCGGGCCACAATCCGGCGTTGCTGCACGGTTCGCCCCACTCGACGCGGGCAGCGCCGCTCACCAAGGCTGAGCAGGCGGCGGCCGACAAGTCGCACCGGGAGCTGTTCGCGGAGAACTGCTACCCGTCGGCCCGCGAGTGCGCGAAGTGCCACAAGCGGCAGTACGAGGAGTGGAGCATCTCGAGCCACGCCTACGCATACGTATCGCCCATGTTCCACAAGTTCGAGCAGGCGATCACCAACTACAGCCAGGGGACGGTCGGCTACTTCTGCATCCGGTGCCACTCGCCCATCAGCGTGGCGATGAACGAGTCGCGCGACACGCCGCTGTGGGAGATGGCCGAGGTCGCCCGCGAGGGCGTCACGTGCATCGCCTGCCACCGGGTGAACGAGGTGTACGGCAAGTCGAACGGCGAGCGTCGCGTCGTGCCGGGCGACATCTACGCCCCCGTGTACGGCGGCAAGGGGGGCGACGGCGTCGCGGCCGCAATCGCCGACAAGGCGAAGTACAAGGTCAAGACCAGCCCCCAGGACAAGGGCGCCGGGCAGCCGATCCACACCGAGGGTCGCTTCTTCCGGCACCTCTCGCAGGCAGAGTTCTGCACGTCGTGCCACCAGGTGGCGGTGCACCCGGGCATCAAGCTAGAGGTGGTGTGGGAGCAGTACCGGGCGTCGCCCGCGTGCAAGAAGGGCGTCACGTGCCAGCACTGCCACATGGGCACCGTGCCGGGCGTCGCCAGCCCGTACCGGGTGGGCCCCATCGCCGAGGTGGGCGGCAAGAGCGTCAACGATAACCGCACGCAGGCCAATCACGTCTTCTACGGGCCCGGGTACTCGATCGCCCACCCGGGCATCTTCCCGTTCCACAAGGACGGCAACCGTTGGCGGATCGACCAGTGGCTGCTGTTCGACTGGCGCGCGGGGTGGGGAACCGACGAGTTCGAGGACGCCCTGGACGACGGCCGCATCACCGCCCACTTCCCCGAGGTCTGGCGGGAGAGCGACGACCGCTGCGACGCCCGCGAGATCATCGAAGACAACCTCCAGAGGCTCAAAGACAAACGCGAGCTGCGTAGCCAGGTGATGGAGAACGGCTCGAAGGTGGCCGGCCCGTTCTTCAAGCGCCGGCCGCGGCGGGGCCAGGACCTGCGGTTCCACTACGTGGTGACCAACCTCAACGAGGGGCACAACCTGCCGACCGCCTCGCTCGGCGCCCAGCCGCAGCTGTGGGCCAATGTCGTGCTGATCGGCCCCGACGGCCGCCGGCTGTGGGAGACCGGCTACCTGGACTCGAATGGCGACCTGGCGGACATCCACTCGGTGGACGTCCGCAACGGCCGGCTGCCGTTCGACTCGCAGCTGTTCAACCTGCAGACGATGTTCTTGATCACCGGCGCCACGGGCACGGACCGCGAGTTCTTCCTGCCGGTAAACATCAGCATCGACCAGGTGCCGCAGCTCCGGCCGGGCAACATCCCGATCACCGTCACCAACCACCCGCCGCTGATCCGCATGGAGAGCCGCTCCATCGCGCCGCTCGGCTCGAAGCGGGTCAAGTACAAGGTGCCGGGCGAGCTGATCGGGCAGCCGGGCCGCTACCGGCTGAGCTTCCGCATGCGGAGCCGCACCGAGCCCATGTACTTCATGCGGTTCTGCGAATCGACAGTCGACATGCAGCGGTCGATGCTCGAGGGCATCTTGGACGTACACCCGTATTCGGTGGAGTTCGAGGTGGAGTGAGGCGAGGGGCGGGGGGTGAGGGGCGAGGGACGAGAGAGGGGCGAGGGACGGGGGGCGAGGGACGGGAGATCGAATGAGGGATTTACGCAGCCGACGGCGGGCGCCTTGCCGGTGACCGGCGCCGAGCACACTACGGGCCATGAACTTACGAGCCGCCACGCATGAACCTCGCCCCGCCGCCACGCCGCGGCCGCGGGGTGGGCTGCGCCGGTTGGGGCGTTCCCTGCGTGGGCTGGGGCGTTCGCTGCGCGGCATGGGGCGGGCGACTGCCTACGCCGCGGCGCTCCTTGCCGCCCTGGCGCCGGGCGGCGCCGGCTGGGCGTCGCCCGTGACTTTCTTCTCTTCATCGGTAGCCGGCTACGGCGGCGGGTCGATTCAACACGGGGCAACGCCGTTCGGGCCGCCGCGTCGCTTGCCGCCGCCGCACCCACCAACAACCGGTCTGCCTGCGTTGGGCCTGCCGGCGGGCTACCAGCCAGCGGTCGGCCGCTTTGGATTCTTGCCGCCGCGGCCGCTCGCCACCTCCGACGGCCTGCACCACGCGCCGCAACACACCGGCCCCTGCCAAACGCTCGTGCCGTGCGACGGACGCGACTTCAGCCCGACCGAACGGTTCCACCTGCAGCCCTACGCCGGGTGCGACGAGCAGGCGATCTACGGCAACCACTACCTGGTGCCGACGCAGCGGCCGCTGGTCGAGCTGGGGCTGCCGTTCTACGGCAACGGGCCGATCCCCAAGTCAAAAACCTGGTGCGGCCCCACCAACCTGGTGCAGCAGAAGTTCTACACGTATGGCGACTACCGGATGGGCTTCGCCCAGAACAAGAACCTGAACGACGAGGCCACGGTGCTCGCCCACCGCATCAACCTCGAGCTGGACTACTGGATGACGTCCACCGAACGCGTGCACGCGTTCATCGGCCCGTTCCAAGACGGCGGCAACTTTATGCGGATCGAGGAGGGCGTGTTCTTCGATGAGCTGGCCCTGTTCAGCGACAACACCGACACGCTCTTCTTCGAGGGCGACCTGGGCCAGATGCTGGGCGGCTGGGAACGCACGGTCGCTCCCATGGACCTGCCGTTTACCGTCGGGCGGGTGCCGCTGTTCTTACAGAAAGGCGTCTGGTTGCAGGTCACGGCCGGGGGCGCCGCGGTGACGCTGCCGGCCAAGAACAGCCCGTGGCTCGACTGGTCGAACTTCGACGTGACGCTGTTCGCCCTGCTGGACCAGGTCTCGACCGACGCCTTGAACCAGGCGCCGCACACCGGCCGGCTGTACGGCGCCACGACGTTCGTCGAGTCCCGAGGCGGCTACCTCGAGCTGGGCTACGCCTACGTCGAAGACCGGGGCGGCCAGGGCCGCAGCTACCACAACCTGTCGGCCAGCTACACCCGGCGGTACCTGAACCGCGTGTCGAACTCTGTGCGGGTGATTGTCAACGCCGGCCAGGGCGGCCCGCGCGGCGCCCGCACGGCCGACGGCGTGCTGCTGCTGGTCGAGAACTCGCTGCTGACACGCAACCCGTACAACGTGGTGCCGTACGTCAACTTCTTCGCCGGCTTCGGCAGCCCCCAACCGGCGTCGCGGGCCGCGGCGTTCGGCGGCGTGCTGTTCAACACGGGCATCCTGTTCCAGGTCGACGCGCTCACCGGCTTCCCGACGCTGGACGCCACGGGCAACAACACGTTCGGCGCCGCGGTGGGCGTCGACCTGCTGGCCAAGAACTTCGACCAGCAGCTGATCCTCGAAGCCGCCGTGCTGCAGGCCACCGGCAGCGCCGCGGGCCGCAACGCGCCGGGCGACCAGTACGGGCTGGGCGTCCGCTGGCAGCTGCCGGTGAGCGAGGCCCACCTGATCCGGGCCGACGTGATGCACGCCTTCACCGAGAACGCCGACGGGCTGTCCGGCGCCCGCGTCGAGTTCCGCTGGAAGTTCTAGCGGCTGTACGGCGGAGTGCGGCTAAGCCGCCCGGGTGGACGGCAACGACGCCGGCGCCGGCGGCGCTTCGCCGGGGTCGTGCCGACGCTCGAGCGCGCTGAGCGAGGCCTCGATCCGCGCGCGGTACTGCTCGACCGATTCATCGGCGGCGGGCCCTAGCGGCTGGGCGAAGTAGGCGTCGATCGTGGTGAACGGCTTGGGGATCTGCATCCGGTCCCAGGCCCGGCTCAACACCCACCGCCGGCGTGGCACGAGCACCACGTTCAGCACCGCGGCGCCGGAGCGGCGCGACAGCACGGCGATCCCCTTCCTCGCCCGGTTGCGGGGCCCGCGTGGGCCGTCCACGGCAATCAGCGCCGGCCGGCCGCCCCGCACGTGGGCCACCATCGCGTCGAGCGCCGCGCGGCCGCCCTTGTCGCCGTCTTCGCTGCGGTTGGAGCCACGCACCGGGCGGATGCCCATCGCCCGGAAGCCGCGGATCAGGAGCTCGCCATCGGCCGACGCCGAGACCATGGCCGCGGTGCCCCGCTCGCGGTTGATGGCCGCGGCGGCCTGCTGGGCGTGCAAGATCGAGTAGACGTACGGCGTGCCGGCTTCCCGCAGCGCAGGCCGGGGGTCGTGCCCCACACGCACGCGGCACGTTGCACGCAGCGTCAGCATCGCCAACGCAAAAACCCATCCGCCCAAGACCCGCACCATCCGCTTGCCGCTTTCGTTGCGGGAGAGCTATTGCCAGGGTGGGGTGTCGCGGTTCTGGGTGGCCGCGTCAATACGGAAAAGCCCGCCGGCGGGGGCCTGCACGTGGTAGTTGTGGCACTGCGTGCAGCTATCGCCGGCGGCCCTGGGCTGGTGGCACACGGCGCACGCGTCCTTGGTGACCGGCAAAAATTGGCTGACGAAGTCATCCGTCTGCAGCGACGCGTACGGGGCCGGCTGACGCGGGGCGCCGGGGTCCAGCCGGTGGCAGTAGCTGCAGTCCTGCAGCACGGGCTGCGTCAGGTGCGGCCGGTGAGAGAACTTGGTGAACGACCGCGGCCGCTGGCTCGCGTCGAGCCCCCGCCAGTTGACGCGCAGCGTGTCGGCCGCGTCGCGCTCGATGCTGTGGCACGTGATGCACCCGCCGGCGGCGCCCGGCCCGGCGAGCTCCGCCAGCACCGCGTCGCGTAGCCCGTGCTTGTCGGGGCCCAGCGAGGCGGCCAAGTCGATCCAGGCCCGCAGCAGCGGGTCGGCGTGGCCCGCGGGGACGTAGCGG
>JBCCQL010000180.1:0-6580 GCA_039024355.1 Planctomycetota bacterium | reverse complement strand
GGAAAGCCGGCGGCGTGCGCTGCGGGTCTTGCTCCGGGCGGGCGACTTGCCGAGGGCGGGGGCAGACGATGGTGAACCGCTCGCCGAGCGCCTCGATCAGGGCGCCGCCCAGCCCGCCGGTGGCGCCGAGCACCATTACGCGCTGCGTCGGCATGGCTGCGGCCCCTCGATGATCTCGATCTCTGGCAGCGGCGCCAGGAACGTCCCGCCGGCGGCCAGGAAGTCGCCCTCTTTGCCGATGATCTCTTCCCGGTAGTTCCACGCCGTTAGCAGGCAGTCGTCGGTCGGCCGGGCGTGGAAGGCTTCGCGCGGGACAATCGGCGTCGCCACGCCCGGCACGTACCGCCCGACGCGCGACGGGCTCTCGTCGACGATGTAGTCCAGCACCGTGTGGTCGAGGCCGCAGTAGTTGAGCAGCGTGGTCGCCCGCCCCGCGGCGCCGTAGCCGCAGACCGACCGCCCCGCCCGCTTGCGGGAGAGCACCAGCCGGCGGATCGCGTCACGCCGGCGGAGCGTCTCGGCGGCGAAGCGGGCGTAGCCCTCCGGTTCGTGCAGCCGCATTGCTGCTTCGAGCTCGAAGAGCCGCTCCGCGCGGGCCGTCCGCTGGGCCTTCGGGTCGTCCCGCCGGCGGGCGAACACCCGGATGGCGCCGCCGTGCATCGGCAGCCGCTGGATGTCGGCGATGGTCATGCCGAACCGCTCGAACAACCGCTCCAGGGCGTGCGCCGAGTAGTAGCACAGGTGCTCGTGGTAAACGGTCTCGAACTGCACCTGCTCCAAAAGGTCGACGACGTAATGCACCTCAACGGCCAGCACACCGCCCGGCGCCAGCAGCGTGTCGACGCCCTGCATCACGGCGTCCATATCGTCGATGTGGGCGAACACGTTGCTGGCCGTGATCAGGCTGGCGGCGCCGTGCCCGCCGCGGATCTGCTGGGCGATGCCGGGGCCGAAGAAGCCGTGCACCACGTCCAGCCCGCGTGCCCTGGCCCGGGCGACAACGTTCTCTGCCGCGTCGACGCCCACGGCCCGGACGCCTCGCTCCTTCAGCGGGGCGAGCAGCACGCCGTCGTTGCAGCCGAACTCGACCACCAGGCCCCGGCCCGAGCCGCCCGCGTTGCCGCCGTTGCCGGCCTGCAGCAGCTGGTCGATCACCGCCGCGTACTCGCGGAAGTGCGACATCAGCGTGCCGGTCACCGACGACAGGTAGCGGTAGTCGGTGAACAGCTCCTCGCCGCTCACGACGTTGCTGATCTGCAGCAGCGAGCACTCTGGGCAGAGCGACAGGTCCATCGGGTAGAGCTTTTCTGTGCCCACCGCCTCGGGCAGCAAGAAGTTGCCGGCCAGCGGCACGCGGCCGTAGTCCAGCACCGTGGCCAGGCCGCCGGCGTGGCAGACGCGGCAGGTGGTGCGGCGGGTAAACTCGCCGGTTGCGAGGTCGCTCATCATGGCGGCTGCCGGTGGGCTTTCGATCGGTTGGTGCTGTGGCCACGCCGCTGGGCCACCGCCGGCCGGAGACTGGACGCGTGGGCGGCCCCGGGGCCTGCGTCACGCGGCGGCGTTGTACGCCTTCAGGCGGCGGGCGTCGTCGAACCAGCCGTCGCCGCGGAGCAGGTCGAACAGCTGGGGCCGGGCGAGCAGCGGGAACGAGTCCGACGCGTACTCCGGCAGGTCGGCGCCCACGTCTTCCTGCTGCTGGGCGCTCCGCCACCACGCCGGGATCAGGTAGTGCTGGTCCAGCTGCGTTGCGCGCCACATCTCTTCTTCGGACACCAGCACCTCGTGCAGCTTCTCGCCGGCGCGGGTGCCGATGATCTTGGTCGGGTAGTCTTCGTCGCCGCACACGCCCAGCGCGACGGTCTTGGCGAGGTCCACCACGTTGGCGGCCGGCATCTTGCGGACCCACAGGTCGCCGTTCTGCCCCTTGACCGTGGCCCACATGACCAGCTCTACCGCTTCGCAGAGCGTCAGCAGGAACCGGGTCATCTGCGGGTGGGTGATGGTCATCGGCTTGCCGGCCTGCACCTGCTGCTTGAAGAGCGGGATCACGCTGCCGCGGCTGCCCAGCACGTTGCCGTAGCGGACGCAAACAAACGTCGTGCCGGCGCCGTCGGCGGGCGGGCCCAGGATGAGCCGCTCCTGCAGCGACTTGGTCATGCCCATCACGTTGACCGGCTTGACCGCCTTGTCTGTGCTGATGGCGACCACCGTCGCCACGCGGTTCTCGATGGCCGCGCGGCGGACGTTCTCGGCGCCCACCACGTTGGTCTTCACCGCCTCCCAGGGGCCCTCCTCGGAGCTGGGCACCTGCTTCATGGCCGCGGCGTGGAAGACGATGTCCGCCCCGCGGGTCACCTCGCACGTCCGGCCGTAGTCACGCACGTCGCCCAGCAGGAACCGCAGGTTGGCGTGCTCGGCGTACGCCTGCTTCATGTCGTGCTGCTTCTTCTCGTCGCGGCTGTAGACGCGGATCGAAGCCGGCGCGTACTCCAGCAGGCTCTTGACGATCTGGTGCCCAAAGCTGCCCGTGCCGCCGGTCACCAGGATGGTTTTGCCCCGGAGCGTGCCGGCCACCAACGATCGGTCCATCGATTCTGCCTTCTGTCGATCTGCTGTCGATTGTTGCCCGCATTGGCCAGCACAACCGTGCCGGCTGGCGCCGGGCGGACCGCAGACCGCCGGTCGGCCGGCCCGCAGGAGCCCGCGGACGCTAGAGCAACGGCACGCGGCGGGCAACGCCAGTTCGTGCTTTGGGTGAGCGGCACAATACCGCGGGCAGGCAATCTAGACGCCGCCCGCGGGCGCCACTACGATCCCACCGCTCCGGGCGCCAACAGGGCCGCCGAGAGGACCGCCGACAGCCACCGACACGGGCGCCGGCCAGGGCGAAGACCGCGAGGGGCAACCGACCACCTATGACAGCACACAGCACCCGGCCGCCGACGCTGCGTGGCCGCATCGGCGCCGCCCTAGGCGGCGTCTTCTGCCCGCCCGACGCGGCGGCCTACACCCGGCGTGTGGTGGAGCACACCGGCTGCGCCACGGCGCTCGACATCGGCTGCGGCGTCAGCTCGCACCTGACGGCGCTGCGGCCGACGCTCAAGTCCTACGGCATCGACATCGACCGGGCGTCCATCGAAGCGTCGCGCGAGCGTAACGTGCACGACGGCTACGCGGTGGGCGACATCATCCGCATGCCGATCGAAGAGCTCCGCACCGTGCTGCGGCAGTCTGTGGGCGTCGACCGGTTTGACGTCGTCACGGCCTACGGCCTCATCGAACACCTGCCCAAGCGGGCCGGCTGGGAGCTGCTGGAGAAGTGCGAGGCGCTCTCCAGCAAGTGCGTCGTGGTCGAGACGCCCAACGGCTTCGTGCCGCAGGGGCCCGAGTTCGGCAACCCGTTCCAGCGGCACCTGTCCGGCTGGTTCCCGGACGACTTCCGCAGCGTCGGCTACACGGTACGCGGCACCACCGGCACGCGGTACGTGCGGGGCTACATGGGGCTGCCGCGGCTGCCGGTGCCGGGCGCCCTGCTGTTCGACCAGGCAGTGCTGAGCCGCGTGCTGCGGATCCACACGGCGCCGCGGCACGCGTTCAACCTGCTGGCGGTGAAGGACGTGCGTGGCGTGCCGGCACGGTACGCCTCGCGGGAGGAGTTTCGCAGGCGGCAACGGATGCGGGCGGCTTGAGGCTCGCCGCCACGCACCACCTGGTTTTCGCCCGCAAATGACGCGAATACGCGCGAATCTTCGTCGTGTTGATTCGCGCTTATTCGCGTCATTCGCGGGTTCGTAAACGTGCCCACACGGGTGAGCCGCTACGCAGGCGGCAGAGTTGTGGTGCGTCCCCTGCCCTGTCCGGCCTTCACTTTAGGCAACGCCCTTTTCACGGCAGCTACTCACCGATGGCAAACCCGGCGCCGCTGTTATCGCTGCTGATGCCGACCAAGGACCGGGCCGAGTACGCCCGGCACGCGGTGGCCAGCGTCCTGGCGATGGACGCCGACGACTTTGAGCTGGTGGTGCACGACAACAGCGGCGGCCGAGAGCTGGCGGACGCCCTGGCCCCGCACGCCGGTGACGCCCGGCTACGCTACGTCCACGCGGCCGGGCCGATGCCGATGTCGCAGAACTTCGAGGGCGCCATCGCCCACGCCCGTGGCCAATTCGTCGGCTGCCTAGGCGATGACGACGGCGTAACGCCCCGCGTGCTGACGCTCACGCGGTGGATGGCCGGGGAAGGCGACCGGCAAGAGGTTGACGCGCTCGCCCCCACCACGCCGGCCCTGTACTACTGGCCCGGCGTGAAGGGCCAAGCGGCGGCGGGCCAAGCTGCGGCTTCTGGGCCCGCACCGGGTGAGCTCCACGTCACGCGGCACACGGGCAAGCGAACGCTGGTCGACCCCGAGCGGGCCCTGCGACGCGTGGCCCGGTCGGGCGGTGCGCAGTTCTTCGGCCTGCCGCGGCTCTACCACGGCGTCGTCCGGCGGGCGTGCCTGGAGCGGGTGCGGGAGCGGGTGGGCCGCTACCTGCCGGGCGTCAGCCCCGACATGGCGGGCGCCGTGGCTCTGGCTTCACATGTGCGGCGTGTCTGCCGAGTCGACGCGCCGCTGTTCGTGCCGGGGGCGTCGCCACGCAGCGGGGCGGGCCGCGGCGTGCAGAAGACGCACCAGGGCGAACTGGCGAAAGAATCGTTCCTCGACCAACAATTCGTCCGCGCGTGGCCCGGCGGCGTGCCGGCGTACTTTTCCGGGCCAACCATGTGGGGCGCGGCGACCCTCCAGGCGTTGCTGGCCACCGGCCGCCAAGACGTGGCCGCCCGGTTCAACTACGCCGCCCTGCACGCCCTGTGCACGACCTTCGTGCCCAGCCGCCGCGCTGATACGCGAGCATCGCTCCGCTCGGCGCCGCGTGGCCTGGTTGGCTCGCCTGCGTTTTTCCGGGCCAGCTACGCCGCCCACTGCGTGTGGCACCAAGCCCGCCGCGTTGGCAACCGTTTGTCGCGCGTGGGCGTCACCACGCACACGGGCCCGCAGCTTGCGACGATCGGCGACGCGGTCTCGCTCGTCGGCAAGATGAGCGGCGGCGCTGTGCCGCACGCCGGTGGCATGGACGTCCCCGCGGCAAGCGGCTCCCCCGACGCGACGGCGCCGCACACGCAAGCGTCCGAACCAGCGGCGTAGCCCCGCCTCGGCAAACCCACCCCACGCGACGCGATGGCAAAGATCGTTCACCTGACGAGCGTCGCAACGACGCTGCACGTCCGCATCTTTGCCAAGCAGTGCCGCAGCCTGGCCGCTGCGGGCAACGACGTCGTGCTGCTCTGCACGCACACGCACAACGAGGTGATCGACGGCGTCACGATCAAGACCGTCGGCAAGCCGCGCAGCCGCCTGGCCCGCATGCTGGGCACGACACGCAAGATCTTTGCGGCCGCGTTGCGCGAGGACGCCGACCTGTACGTCGCCCACGACCCGGAGCTGATGCCCGTGGCGTGGCTGCTGTCGAAGCTGGGGCGGGCCGCCGTGTACGACATGCACGAGTACACGCCCGGGCAGCTGCTCGCCAAGCACTGGGTGCCCCGCGTGCTGCGGCGGTCGGCGTCGTGGTCGATGCGGCTGCTGCAGCGGCTGATGCTGGGGCGCCTGCCGGTGGTGTTCGCCGAGTCTTCCTACGCCAAGCACTACCCGTACGTCCGGCGGTCGGCCACGGTGCTGAACATGCCGTTCCGCGGCGAGGCGGCCCCGCGGTTCGGCCGGCCGACCGTGGGCTACATCGGCGGCGTCGCCCCGCTGCGTGGCAGCACGGTGACGATCGAAGCGCTCGAGCTGCTGGCGGCCGTTGGCCGGGCCGTCGACTTCGAGTGCATCGGCCCGGCCGAGCCAACGCACGCCGCCGAGCTCCGCCGCCGGGGCCACGCCCTGCGGCCGGCCGACATCCGCGTGCGTGGCTACGAGCCGTCCGGCAGCGGCTGGCGGCGGATCGCACGCTGCCACGCGGGGCTGGCCGTGCTGAGCCCCGTGCCGAACTACTACGAGTCGTTCCCCGGCAAGATGTTCGAGTACATGTCGTTCGGCGTGCCGGTGATCGTCTCCGACTTCCCGCTGTACCGCGAGGTGGTCGACCAGACCGGCTGCGGGCTGTGCGTCGACCCGCGTTCGCCCCGTGCCGTTGCCGACGCCATCGCGTGGCTGATCGACAACCCGGAGGGGGCCGCCGCGATGGGCCGGCGTGGCAAAGAGGCCGTCGACGGGCGGTGGAACTGGGGCGTGGAGTTTGAGGCGTTGCTCAGCTTCTACGACGCCCTGCTGGCGCCGCGTGGCGTGCGGGTCTGCCGCGGCGGTGTGGAGCAACTACCAGCCGCGGCGGCTTAAGGCAGCCCACAGCCGGCAGCCACCCACGCCAATCGGCGAACCTCCCGACAAACCAAACCGCTATGCAAGCGATCGCTCCAAACGCTACGCACCACACGCCGCCCGTGGCAGGGGCGTGGGTGCTGCGTGCGGTGTCGGCGGCGGTATCGTTTGAGTCCGTGCTGGTGCTGTACCTGTTCTCGGGGCAGTTCAAGGGCGACGCCCGCT
>JBCCQL010000179.1:0-6606 GCA_039024355.1 Planctomycetota bacterium | reverse complement strand
TCTTCGAGGTCGAGGATGCCGACCTCAAGGGTCGATCCCCCATCGAGCGTGACGCTCGTCACGTCGGTGTCGTTGCTCCTGACCTCGAGTGTGGCGGCTGTCGCGTCGACCGTATCGCCGGTCGCGATCAGCGGGTTGGGGGGCGTTCCCCCGGCGCCGAAGGTGAAGCCGAGCGTGGCGCCGCCGTTCCAATTCGGGTCACTCCAGGCCCCGTCGCCGCCGCCCCAGACAAAGGGCATCGTGTCGGCCGTGGCCGGCTGGACGGACCAAGCCGAGGCGATCGCTAGCAGGAAAGTAAGGGCGCCTACTCGAATAGTCATGAGCGTTCTTCAATGGTGCGAGTTTGGGTGAGAATCAAAGGCGAGTGCCCGAGTGATCCGCTTACGGCAAGCGGCCGGTACGCGATAAACGGATGAGGCCCGCGAATAGGAAATCCGTGAAGACGAGTCGCGTGGATGCCTCGCAGAGCCAAGCGGATAAGTTTTGCGGTGGCTGTTGGCAGCTATTGGTGCGGCATCCGTGGAACGCCACTTACGTCGAAGGCAATGCTGCGCTCCGTCGCCGACGCCGACGGAGCCAGTCAGCATCCTTCCCACGCTCGAACCGGCCCACCGGTGCGGGACCTGCATCCGGATCTACGCTTTTGTCAGCGGCTTACCGTGGCTTAGAGGTATCCGCACGCGACGCCCAACTCTTATCGCGAATCTGCGCGAAAAATCAGAAAATACGCGTGCGGAGTATTCTTCTGCTATTTCCCAAGAAACACGCTAAGGAATCGAGGCGGGGCAACGATTCCCATCACGAGAGTCTGGGCACAAGACTCGGGCGTCTGCGGCGATGCCCGTGGAACAGGCTGGGAAACGCCAATCACCTGCCATGACGTTCGGTTTTGTTCGTTCGCTGCGAGGTGTGCCTACGCTCGGCAGCCGGCCACAGCTGACCAACACCGGGGTGACGCAGGCCCACGCGGGCATGATTCCGAGGCGGGAATGGAGCGGGACGAGGCGGAACCTGCCGACACTGCTGCGATGCAGCAGATGGCGTCGCTGTGGGTGCGGAACCAGAACCGCGTCGCCGGTTTTATTGCGGCGGCAGTCGGGGATTTCCACGCCGTAGAAGATATCCTGCAAGACGTGGCGGTGGACGTCGCCAAGAAGTTCCACACGTTCGACCAGACGCGGGAGTTTTCGCCCTGGGCGTTAGGCATCGCCAAAAACTGCGTGGCCGCCTACTTCCGCCGGCTGGGGGCGTCGAAGATCGTCTACCGCGACCCGTTCCTCGATACCCTGTACGAGATCACGCTACGCCAATCCAGCGATGAGGCGGAGGACCGGCTGCGGGCCCTCCAGCACTGCATCGAGAAGCTGCAGGGCGAAGCCCGCACGGTCATCGAGCACCGCTACCGCAAGGCCCAGTCCGTGCAACAGATTGCCGAACTGCTGCAGACGAGCGCCTCGGCCGTGTCGGTGCGTCTGCACCGGGCGCGGAAAGCCCTCGCCGGGTGCGTCGAGAGGACGCTCGCAGCAGAGTCCCACGGCTAGCCTACCCGCCGGACGGGCGCCGCAACGTAACGGGCGTCGCCCGGCTATATCCGCCCACCAAACGTAAGCGGCTTCGCGAAGTGACGACGCCCCACCAAAACGACCGCGAAGAACAGGACGCCGAGCGTTTCGAGGCGCTCGCCTGGGGCTACCTTGATGGCGTTCTGCCGGAAGAGGACGCCGCGGTGTTGATGAAACGGGTCGCCTTGGACGCCTCGGCCGCCCAGCGGTACCACGCGATCGCGACGCTGCACCTGCAGACGCAGAGCTTGTTCTCCCGCCAGCTCATGCCGGGCGAAGCCCCGCGGGCAATGCCAGGCGAGGCCCCAAGGGCAGCGATGCTCGAGGCGGCCGGCGGCCCGGCCGCGCTGGCACGTCAGCCCGCCGGAGCCGCCGTCCGCCACGCGGGAGGGCAACGCTCGTTGAAGCCGCTGCACGCCTTTTTGACGGCCGCCGCATCGGTCGCCGCGACGCTCTTGCTGTTGGCCGGCGGGGGCTGGCTGTCGCTCGACGCCCGCGACCAAGGCCAGCAGGCCGGCGTCGGGCAGACGCGCGGCGGGCAGACGCGCGGCGGGCAGACGCGCGGCGGGCAGACGCGCGACGGGCAGACGGGCGCATGGCAGACGGCCGACGGGGCAGACCCCGCCGGCATCTTCGCCGGGGACGGCGCCCCGCTTGTGGGGCGTGGGTTGCCCGGCGCTGCGAAGGGCAAAGAGGCAGACGCGACGCCGGGCGGCAGCCCCTACATCGCCGCCACGCTCACCGGCGCCGTCGACTGTGACTGGGAGCCCGGCTTCGACGCGCGTTACGGCGAGTTCCTGGCCGAGGGCCGAGAGATCCGCCTGCGGTCGGGGTTGGTGCAGCTGACCTTCGAAAGCGGCGCCAAGATCGTGCTGCAGGGGCCGGCGGCCTTTGTGGCGGACTCGGGGATGTTCGCGCAGATGACGCGGGGCAAGATCTCGGCCCTGTGCCCGCAGTCCGCACGCGGGTTCCGCCTGCGGACGCCAACGGCAGAGATCATCGACATCGGCACCGAGTTCGCCGTTGCCGTCGAGAGCACGGGCGACTCGGAGGTGCACGTGTTTAAAGGCGAGGTCGTCGCGCGGTCGCTGTCATCTACCAAGCCCGGCGGGAGTGGCGAGCCCGGCGAGAGCGGGCCCTACACGGTCACCGAGAACACCGCCCTGCGGTTTGAGCAGGGCGGGCGGCAGCGGCGTAGCGTGCGGTTCGCCGGGGAACGCTTCGTCAGAGAGATCCAGCCCCGCCTGACGCCGGCCGAGCTGCCGGACCTGAAGGTGGGCCGGAGCCTGGTGCTGTGGCTCGCCGCCGACATGCTGGTGAAGGTGGACGAGAACGGCCGGGTGCTCGCGTGGCGGGACATCCTGTTTGGCGATAACCAGTCGCCGGACGACGCCACCAGCGTCATCGAAGAGACCCGCCCCCGGCACGTGCCGACCGGCATGAACGGGCGGCCGGCCATCCGGTTCAACGGTGTGGCGTACCTGGTGACGCCGCCCATCACCACGACGAACGATCAAACGCTGCTGGTTGTCTACAAGGCCGACCCGTCGAGCGCCGGGCGTGAGTTCCAGCTCATCAGCTACAACGGGCCGCCCGTACGCGGGCCGATCAACGGCAACCAGCAGGGCCTGCTCCAGCTTGGCTACCTGCGGCGGGCGCCCGCCAGCAAGATACAACGCCGGCACGAGATGCAGGGCCTGGTCTATTCCGTCCGCGACAGCGTCGGCGCCCGGCACGGCTTTGTGCGGAGCGCCTACCTACCGCCCGGCGAGCCGCGGCTGGTCACCTTCGTGTACGGCCACTCGACCGGCCGCGCGTCGCTGGCGGTGAACGGGGGCCCGGCCTCGATCGCCACGGCTCCCGAGCCCGCCGCGGTCACCAGCCGCAAGGTCATCGGCCGGCACGGCCTGCCCCGCAACCACTTCCGCGGCAGTATCGCCGAGGTGCTCATCTACAACTCAGCGCTCACCGAGAGCGAGCGGGCAGAGGTCGAGGGCTACCTCAAACGCAAGTACGGGCTGTAACGAAGCACGGGCTGCAACCTAGCACGGGCTGCAGCACCGCCGCCCCGCCCGCTGCGGCAGCAGGCACATCAGCGCGATCGCTAGGGCGCCGGCGCCGGCGGGTTCGGGCACAGCGGCGAGCGACCCAAACGTGACGGACTGGCCGAAGGTGTTCCGCCACAACGCGTAGTCGGCCCCGTCGACGATGCCGTCGCCGTTGCCGTCGGCGTCCAGCTCGACGATCGAACCGAACGTCGACTGCCACACGGCGTAGTCGGCCATATCGACAACGCCGTTGTAGTCGTAGTCGGCAGCGGGCAGCATCGTGATCGCGAGGTCGAGCGCGTCGAGCACAACGCGGCCCGCCCCGTTGCCGCCGGTCGCCGTAACGACATTCGCCAGCGCAAGGTAGAGCTGCTGATCGCCGTACTCGGCGGCGAGCCCGCGGTCGACGAGCAACGAAAAGGCTTGGCTCTGGAACGTGCCCTGCTGAACGCCGTCGAGCGAGAACTGCTGCTCGGCGACAATGGTCCCGTCCTGCGTCTGCAGCGAGACACGCAGCACCCCGGGCGTTTCCCCCTGGAAGCCGAGGCGCCGCCCCACGTCGGCCGAGATATCGAAGCGTGACGCGGCCGCTTCTTCTGCGGATAGGGTGTTGCCCCAGTTGTCGTCGATGAGCCAACGCAGCTCCCCGCCGCCCTGGTTCAGGTTGACGGCGTTCTGACCGTCGGTCGCTTCTTGCGTCAGGGCGCCCGCCGTCAGGTTCTGCACCCACACGGCGTTTGGCGTGGCGTCGGTCCAGCCTTGTGGGACTCCCCCGGAGAAGCCCCCGTTGCTCAGCGTCGTGTTCTCGAACGACCTGTTGGGGATCCAGAAGTTGCTGGTGTCGAACCGCCCCTCGGCCAAGTCGATAGGCACGCCGAGCTCCCCAGCCCACCACTGCAGGTACTCGTAGTCCGTGGTGTCGCGCGGCAGGCCCTTGGTGTCGAGGTACCGGAAGCGGCCGGTTGAGTTGAACCAATTCGTGGCGGCCTGCCGATCGGGGTCTGGCTGGCCGCCCAGGTCACCGGTCGAGAGAGACCAATCTGTGAGCCGCGTGCGGAAGTCCAGCAGGTGTTCCGCGTAGGCCGGGTCGTCCGCAAGGTTGTTCTGCTGGTAGGGGTCGCTGGCCAGGTCGTAGAGCTCCTCCCGGGGCAGCTGGTCGCCAAACAGCAGCCCGTCCTCTTCGGTCAGCAGCCCGCGGCCCCGCATCACCTCTAGCAGCGCGTGGATGGGCCGCTCCGACCGGCTGTACCAGTGGGCGTCGAGCCCGAACGACGACAGGTTCGTGTTGTAGTTGAAAATGTACGCCAGGTCGCCGACACGCACCGTCCGGGAGCGGGCGAAGCGGTTCCCGGAGCGGTCGTTGGCGCTGAACACCGCCTCACGCCCCCCGAAGCCCGCGGCGAGCATGTCGACGCCGTGCAGGTGCGAAAGCTCCGGCGCGCCGAGGTCGATGCCGGCGGCCGCCAGCGAGGCCGCCGTGACGTCCAGCATGCTGACGAGGCCCGTGTTCACCGTGCCGGGCCCCAGGTCGGGCCGATCGTCGCGGTAGGCCTCCGGCACACGCACCACCAGCGGGACGTTCACGCCGGCGTCGTACGCGGTCCCCTTGGCGCCGGTGAACTCGCGGCCGTTGTCGCTGAAGAAGAAGACGATGGTGTTGTCGGCCAGCCCGTCCGCTTCTAGACGGTCCAGCACCGAGCCCACCAGCGCGTCCGCCGTCTCGATCGACGCGAGGTAGTCCGCGTAGTCGGCGCGGGCCAGCGGGTGGTCCGGCAGGTTGCCCGGCAGGTCCAGCAGGGCGGTGCGGCCCGGCGACGTGTTGCCGCCGGAGAAGGGGCGGTGCGGCTCGAAGATGTTGACCTGCATGAACCACGGCTGGTCGCCCGCCTGCCGCCAGTCCGTGCCGTCGAACAGGTCGTCGAAGCTCAGCGCTGACCCGTCCGGGTTGGCGAAGTTCATGTCGAACTTGCCCTGCCCCGTGAAGTCGGGCTGGGCGTTGCCAACAAAGTAGCCGTTGGCTTGGAAGTACTCCGACACCGGCGCCACGCCCGCGGGCAGGGGCTGCCGGGACGACGGCCGGTGGTGCATCGCCACGGGCAACGACGTCTGGTACATGCCCACCATCATCGCGGTGCGGCTGGGGCTGCACGCGGGCGACGTCGCGTAGGCGTTTTGGTACAGCACCCCTTCGGAGGCCAGCTGGTCCATCCGCGGCGTGTTCAACCCCGGGGTGCCGTAGGCCCCCATGTCGGTGCTCTGATCGTCGGTGATGATCCAGAGGATGTTCGGGGGGTCGGCCCAGCTCACCGCCCCCGTGAAAATGGCGGCCGCCGCGCAGCACAGCGGCAAAAGACGCTTGAGTGCAAACAAGTCAGAGCCCTTGTTGTGTGACGCGGTGTTGCCCGCGAGGGCACGCCGCCAGACGTCCAGAAGAGAAGCTCGATTCACCGCGCCCTTAGCATAATCTGATCGCGGCTTTTGGCCTACGCGGTTACGCGGCAAGCTGCTTTCTGCTCCCAACGTCGCTGGAGTTGGGAGTTGGGAGGCGCTAGGTGGCAGGTGGAAGGTGGAGGGGTGAAGGGTGAAGGGTGAAGGGTGAGATTGTCGGTAGCCGGCGACCAACGTGTCGCCGGGGGCGCCACGGGCGATCCTCCACACCAAACGCCCCGCCCGCCGCGGCAGTGGCCCAAGCTTTCCCGCGAGCGTTTTGCAGCAACGCGCCGCAGAGCGTTTTCACCCCCAATCCGGCCCGGAATCGCCGCCAAAATCGCCCGCCCCAACCAACGCGTAACGACTTACGCCAACCCCACGGCCGCGGGCGCAGCAACCGGATTGTCTTTGTAGCAGCCGGCGGGGCAGACTTCGGCAACCGGTTTTAGGCCGCCAGACGTGGGCCACAGAAACAAGTTTTGGCCGCCGCGTAAAAAATCCCTCTCCCCCTTCAGGGGAGGGGCTAGGGGAGGGGCGCCCCTGGTACCCGCGCCCCAAACCATCCC
>JBCCQL010000178.1:0-6610 GCA_039024355.1 Planctomycetota bacterium | reverse complement strand
CGCCCCGCGGGCTGGATCCTGCTCCGCACGCCGTGGGCGACGCTGCGGGCCGCCCTGGGCTGGTAGCTATGCACGCAGCAGAACAACCACGGTCGGCCGACACGGCGCCGGCGGCGGCGCCTCACATCCGCCGCGACGGCTCGGCCGTCCTCGAACTGCCCGACGGACGCGGCCGCCACCGGCTGGGTCCCGCCGAGTACCGCTTCTACGCCAGCGTGCGGTCTGGCCGAACCTTCGAAGCCGCCAGCGACGCCGCACGCGTGGCGGCCCCCTGCTGGTCGGCGGAGTCTGGTCGGATGATGCTCGCCTGGATGCGTAGCCACCAGGTCGCAGACGGCGTCCGTGTGGACCCGCCACGCGACGCGCCGGCGACCGGAGCCGCCCCGCCGCGTCCGCGGGGTGTGTGGAACCCGCTGATGTTCCGCGTCCCGCTGGGCTCGCCGCAGCCGCTTCTCGTGCGTTGCCGGCCGCTGCTGGCCCGCGCCCCGCGGGCTGCGGCCCTCTGGGTGGCGGTGGCGGCGGTGCTGGCGGCTGCTGCGGTGCTGCTGACCCGGTGGCCGGCGTTCGCGGTGGCCTACGGCTCGCTAGTGACGCCCGGCCGCGTGCTGAGTGTCGGCCTGGCTTGGCTCGCCCTGCGTCTCGTCCACGAAGTTGGGCACGCCGTGGCCTGCTTCGCCCTAGGCGGCGAGGTGACCTCGGCCGGTTGCTTGTTTGTCGCCGGCGCGCCGCTGACGTACGTCGACGTTTCTTCGAGCGCACGCCTGCCGACCCGCAGGCAGCGTCTCACCGTGGCGCTTGCCGGCATCGCGGCGGAGTTGCTGCTGGCGGCGGTGCTCATCCTGCTGTGGGGTGTGCTGCCGACGGCCATCACGCTCCGCTTGGCGGCCGACGCCCTGCTGGCCGTCGCAGTGGGCACGCTGCTCTTCAACCTCAACCCGTTGATGAAGTTCGACGGCTACTTTGTGCTGATGGAGGTCACCGGCCTGGAGAACCTGTACGAGCGGGGGGCCGCGGCCGTCGCCGGGCTGCTCGGACGGTTCGTCTGGGGACGGAGGGAAAGACCCGCCGCCGTCGGGCGAGGGCCGTGGCCCGTCCTCGTCTACGGCGTGGCCGCCGCCGCGTGGCGTGTGGTTGCCGTGGGGTGCGTCTGCGCAGCGGCCGTGGCGATGCTCGGCCCGCTGGGCACGCTGTTGAGCGTGCTGCTGGTGTGCAGCGTCTTCTTGGCGCCGGCGTGGCGGGCTTGGCGCCGGGGGTGGGCCCCGGCCTCGACGGCTGAACGGTTCCGCGCGGTGACACGCGTCGCCTTGTCCGTCGGGGCCACGCTGCTGGCCGCCCACCTCACGCCGGCCCCCGCCTGGCGCACGGCGCCTGTCGTGGTGGAGCAGGCCACCGCCAACCCCGTCTGCTGCGGCGCCGAGGGTTTCCTCGCGGAGTGCTACGCCAAGCCCGGCCAGCGGGTGGCGGCCGGCGAGCCGATCGCCCTGCTGCGCAACGACTGGCTGCACGTCGAGGCGCGGCGGTTGGAGAGCCAAGCGGCGATCGCCTCGCTCCGACGGGCCGACGCCGTCAGCCGAGGCGACGCACCGTTGGCCAGCCGCTTGCGGCTGCGAGAGGCCGCGCTGCAAGAGCAGCTCACAACGATCAAATCGCGGGTCGCGAACCTGACTGTCGTCGCTCCGAGCGGCGGCGCCTTCCTCGGGAAAGACTTGTCCGCCGACACCGGCAAGTTCCTGCGGCTCGGCGACGCGATCGGCCAGGTCGGGGACGCCCAGTCACGCGGCTTTACCGCGCTGGTCGAGGCACGCCGGGCGGACGAAATCGCCGTTGGGCGTCGGCTCGACGTACGCACCAGCGACGGGCGGCGGTTCCGGGCGGCCATCGCCAGCATCGAGCCCCGCGCGATCAGCGACGCCACACCCAGCCCATTCAGCGCCGCAAACGGAGGCCCACTGCCGGTGCTGACCGATGGCGACGGGCAACGGTTCGACCGTCCGTACCGGCGGCTCCGCTTGGCCGTCGACTCCTCAGACGGCCGAGGACTGCGCGTCGGCCAGCGCGGCTGGGCAGCCTTTTCCGGCGAGCGGTCGATGCTGTGCCTGCTCGCCGCGTGGTTTGCCGAGTCGGCAGGCGTGCCGCAATAGCCGCAGCAGCTAGCCGGACGACGGGCCGCCTACGCGATGATTTCTTGGACAACCTTTGCCGGCTCCACGCCCGTCAGCTTTTGGTCCAGGCCCTGGAACGGGAACGTCAGCCGTTCGTGGTCCACGCCCAGCAGGTGCAGCATGGTGGCGTGCAGGTCGCACACCGGCACCGGGTTGTCGACGACGTTGTAGCTGAAATCGTCGGTCTCGCCGTAGGTGATACCCGGCTTGATGCCCCCGCCAGCAAGCCAGCCCGAGAAGCACCGCGGGTGGTGGTCGCGCCCGTAATCGTCCCGCGTCAGCTTGCCCTGGCAGAAGACGGTGCGGCCGAACTCACCGGCGAACACCACCAGCGTGTCTTCTAGCAGCCCACGCTGCTTGAGGTCCTGCACCAACGCGGCGCCCGGCTGGTCGACGTCAAAGCACTGCCCGGGCAGCTGCTTCGGCAGGGCTGTGTGGTGGTCCCAGCCGCGGTGGAAGACCTGGATGAAGCGGACGCCCCGCTCTACCATGCGCCGCGCTAGCAGGCAGTTCCGCGCGAACGAGCCGGCCTTGTGCACCTCGGGCCCGTACATCTCCATGACGCTGTCGGACTCCGAGGCGATGTCGGTCAGCTCCGGCACGGACGTCTGCATGCGGAAGGCCATCTCCTGCTGGGCGATGGTGGTCTCGATCTCGGGGTCGCCGATGGAGGCGAAGTCCCCGCTGTTGAGCTTGCCAACCGTGTCGAGCATACGCCGCCGGACACGCGGGTCGACCCCGTCGGGGTTTGAGAGGAACAGCACCGGGTCGCCGGCGGTCTGAAACTTCACGCCCTGGTGCTTCGAAGGTAGGTAGCCGCTGCCCCACAGCCGGCTGTACAACGCCTGAACGTTGCTCGTGCCGCCGGTCCAGTAGGCGGAGTTTAGCACGATGTAGTCCGGCAGGTCGCGGTTGATGGCGCCCAGCCCGTAGCTGATCCACGCGCCCATGCTGGCCTTGCCCGGTATCTCGTTCCCGGTGCAGATAAAGGTCTTCGCCGGGTCGTGGTTAATCGCGTTGGTGGTGAACGACTTGACCAGGCACAGATCGTCGGCGATCGCCCCGGTGTGCGGCAGCAGCTCGCTCATCCACGTGCCGCTCTGGCCGTGCTGCTGGAACTTATACCGCGAAGGGGCGACGAGCTGCGCCTGGCCTTTGGTCATGGCCGTCACGCGCTGCCCCATGCTGACGCCGGGCGGCAGCGGCTCGCGGAAGAGCTTGTCGAGGCCCGGCTTGTAGTCAAACAGGTCGATCTGGCTGGGCGCCCCCGCCATGAACAGGAAGATCACGTGCTTCGCCCGCGGCTTGATTCCGCCGTGGCCATGGCCGTGCCCGTGCTGCCCTTGGCCGGCGCCCGCAGCGCGGCGGCTTGTCGGGCCAATGCCCGACAGGGCGGCGGCCCCGAGGCCCATGCCCGTGGTCTTCAAGAACTGCCGGCGGGCGAGTGCCCACGCCTTCGTTTGGTATGCGGAAGCCATGCTTGTGCCTTGCTGATGAGACCCGCTGTTTGGCGTACGCTGTCTGGCGTGCCGGCTACTGCCGCGTCTTGGTGACGTCGAGGTTGTAGACCGTGCTGGCGACCATCGTCCAAGCGGCCCACTCCGAGCGGCTGGCGCCGGCAGGCGGCTCGCGGTCGCCGCACAGCTTGCGGGCCAGACCGGGCTGCCCCTCGTAGTACGCGAACAGGTCGTCAGCAAGCTCGATCAGGCTCGCCACCTGCGTCGCGTCGGGCTTGTAGGAGGTGATGGTCTCGAAGATCGACTCTACGCGTTTCGCGTGGCGCTCTCCGCTTGCGAACCCGGCGGAATCGGAATCGGCTTCTTCCTTGAGCACCGTGTGAGCGAGTTCACCCGCCGCCTTCAGGTACTCCGGTTCGTTGAGCAAGAGCAACGCCTGCAGCGGCGTGTTGGTGCGCTCGCGGCGCGCCGTGCACTCCTCGCGGCTAGGCGCGTTCAAGATGGTCATCTGCGGCGGCGGCATCCCACGCTTCCAGTACGTGTAGACGCTGCGGCGATAGATGCTGGGCCCGGTATCGGGCGAGTAAACCCGTGGGTACGAGTGCGGCATCGCCACCGCCTTCCACAACCCATCCGGCTGCGGCGGCTTGACGCTCTTGCCGTACAGCTGCCGGTTGAGCAGCCCGCTTGTCGCCAGCAGATGATCACGCACTACCTCGGCGTCGAGCCGGAACCGCGAGCCACGGGCCAGCAGCCGGTTGCGCGGGTCTTGGCGGAACATGGCGGGCGTCGAGTCCGACGCTTGCTGGTAAGTCTCGGAGAGCACCATCTCCTTAAGCAACGCCTTAACGTCCCAGCCCTGGTCGAGGAACCGGACGGTCAGGTAGTCGAGCAGACGTGGATGCGACGGCCATTCGCCCTGGGCGCCGAAGTCCTCGGACGTCTTGACGAGGCCGACGCCGAATAGCTGCTGCCAAAGCCGGTTGACCGCCACGCGGGCGGTCAGCGGGTTCTCACGCGACACTAGCCAGTTCGCCAGGTCCATCCGGCTTGGGGTATCGCCACTAACCTGCAGCGGCGGCAGGAATTCGGGCGTGTTCCGCTCGACCACCTCGCCCGGGTTGTCGTAGGCGCCGCGGATCAGGATGTGGGCAGGCCGCTGCTCCTCGCGCTCCTTCATCACCATGGCGCCGGGGATCGGCATCAGGTACGCGTCCAGGGCTTTCTGCGCCCGCTTCAGCTCTGCCTCGGCCTGCTCCAGGGCTGCCGTAGTGATCCTCTTCGCGGACTCATCGGTCGCCGCGTTATTGTCCGCTCGGCGGGCCTCGACTGTCGCTCGTGCCGCATCGACTGCGTCGCCGAGCCGCGTGAGCTCAACCTCCTGCTCATCGGTCGTCAGGTTGATATACGGGTCTTGCAGCCCGCGGTAGAAGGCGCTCGTGCGGCGGTAATCGGTCTCGGGTTGTGCATCGATGTTGTTGAAGAACGCCGACAGGGCAAAGAAGTCTTTGGCTGTGATGGGGTCGTACTTGTGATCGTGGCAGACGGCGCACTGCACCGTGAGGCCCATAAAAGCGGTGCCGACCGACGTCACACGGTCGAGCACGTTTTTCGTAAAGCTCTCCTCCGGCAGCGCGGTGCCGACATCAATGATCAGGTGCAGCCGGTGGAAGCCAGATGCGACTAGCTGGTCCCGCGTCGGCTCGGGATAAAGGTCCCCGGCGATCTGGTAACGGGTGAAGTCGTCGTACGGCAGGTTGTCGTTGAACGAGCGGATCACCCAGTCGCGGTAGGGCGACATGTCTCGGTAGTGGTCGTGGTGCATGCCGTTGGTGTCGGCGAAGCGCACCAGGTCGAGCCAGTAGCGGGCCAGGTGCTCGCCGTAATGCGGGCTGGCGAGCAGCCGGTCGACCAGCTTCTCGAACGCGTCGGGCGACGTATCGTTGGCGAACGCTTCGATCTCGTCGGGCGTCGGGGGCAGCCCAGTAAGGTCAAGGCTGACCCGCCGGATGAGCGTCCGCTTGTCCGCACGCGGGGCCGCCGTGAGCCCCTCTTCCGCCAGCCGCTTGCGGACGAAGTGATCGATCGGGCTCGCGGGCTTGTCGTCGGAGATGTCTTCCGCGGGCACTTCGGGCATCTTCGGCGGGATGAAGGCCCAGAAGTCCTGGTACTCGGCCCCGCTGTTGATCCACGCCCGGATGTTCGCCTTCTCGGTCTCGCTGAGTGGCTCTTTGTGCGAGTACGGCGGCGGCATCGCCAGGTCGGGGTCGTCCGAGATGATCCGGGCCCAAACCTCGCTCGCGGCGGCGTCGCCCGGCACGATGGCGGCGATCCCTCCCAGTTCCCGGTAGGCGCCCGTCTCGCCATCCGCCTGATCCAAACGCAACTCCGCCTGGCGGTCGGCCTCGTCAGGCCCGTGGCAGTGGAAACAGCGGTCCGACAAGATCGGGCGGATGTCTCGGTTGAAGTCCACCGACTTCTCCGCGGCGTCGCTGCTGCCGCCAAGCAGCAGCAGCACGCCAGCCAGTAGGACACGCACGCTAGAAGCTGGGGTGATCAACCGTCGGGGAGCCATCACGATCATAGGACGGGTCAGATGCGGGGTTTCAAACGGAGCGTCGATAGCCGCTCGGCAGAATGTGGAGACGAGTTGCCGTTGACGGTAGATATGTGCCGAACACGCCGGAGAGGACTGCTGGTTGCCGCAACCTGCGATGCCCTAAGTGTAACCGGCAACGCACTTAGCCGCCAATTCACCGAGGGGCTTACGTAGCTCGTAGCCGGCGGAGATGGCGGCTCCGCCGTTGGCAACCCCCGCCCGCCGGCGCTTCGCGTCCACCCCAGATGGAGGTGGCCGGATTTTGATTCCGGGGGAGTGAACGCAAAGGCACGCGGTTCGACAAGCATGCGCTTGCCTGCAGCCATGCGTTCGCGGCGGCGCCCTTTCCGAAGTGCGGCAGGCCCGCCCACCGCGGATGCTGATACGCCGGG
>JBCCQL010000177.1:0-6626 GCA_039024355.1 Planctomycetota bacterium | reverse complement strand
GGAGCGGCCGGCGGGCGCCGCCGATGATCGCGGTCTTGGGCGCCGGCGGCGTCGGGAAGACGGTGTACCTGGGCATGCTGCTAGACATGATGGCCCGCGGCGTCGGCGGGCTGCGGGCCACGGTCGAGGGCGCCCACTCGATCAGCCTGCAGCAGAGGGCGACGACTTCGCTGGCCGCCGGCTGCTTCCCCGACCCCACGCCGGCCGGCGCCGAGCACTGGGACTGGGTGCACTGCCGCGTCGAGTGCCGGCGGCGCCGCCGGCGCCTGTCGGTCATCCTGGCAGACCCGGCCGGCGGGGCGTGGGCCGAAGAGGCGGACCACCCGGGCGCCCACCCCGCGCTGGCGTCGCTGCTCAAGCGGGCGGCGGGCGTGGTGGTGCTGGCCGACGCCCAGCGGCTGCACGCCGGCGACCACGGTGACGACTTCGTCACGCTCAAGCTGCTCTCGCAACTCGGCGCCGCCCGCCCGCGTGGACGCTTCGTCAGGCGGCGCGAACCGCGGCCGCTGGCGCTGGTCTTTTCCAAGGCCGACGCGTGCCAGGCGTGCCTCGACCAGCCGGAAGACTTCGCCCAGTCGCACGCCGCGGCGCTGCTGGGCGGCTGCACCGCGCGGCTGCCCAACACCCGGGTGTTCGCCGCGTCGGCGGTGGGCGCCTCGGCTATCCGGTCGCTTAACGGGCACAACCGCCACGTCGCCCTGCGGGTCGAGCCGCAGGGCGTCGTTGAGCCGCTGGGCTGGCTGCTCACCCAGCTGCCGTGACGCTGGCCGCAGCAGCCCCGCCGCCACAACTCCGCCGCCGCCGCACAGCCGCCGCCATGCCCCCCGCAGGCGAACGCATACTCATGAGTCCCGCCCCCATCAAACCGACGGCGACGCTGCCCGCGGGTCCGAGCGGCCCGCCGGTGGTGGTCACGTGCCGCGACGGCGGGCAGATCTGCGAGGGACACCTGGGGCGGCTCGAAGCGCTGGACGATGCGGTGTTCGCCGCGTTGGCGGGCGACGCATCATCGTTTGACGAGGCCGCCCGCCTGTGGCGCCAGGCCCGGCAGGCCGCGGCCGGTCGGCTGCCGGCGGGGCTAGTCGAAGAGTCACGCCGGCAGTACGTGCGGCACGCCCAAGCGGTGCTGAGCGGCAAGACTCTTCCGCCCGCGCCGACGCCCGAGCAGAAGCTGGCCGCCACGCAGGTGCTGGCGCTGCTGGCCGAGTAGGCTGGTGCGCCGCGGGGCACGCCGCGCCGCGGCGGTCAGAACTCGGCGTTGCCCGGCGTGCGGGGGAAGGGGATCACGTCGCGGATGTTCGCCATGCCCGTGACAAACTGCACCATCCGCTCCAGCCCCAGCCCAAAGCCGGAGTGCGGCGCCGTGCCGAACCGGCGGAGGTCCGTGTACCACCAGTAATCGTCGGCGTTGAGCCCCTGCTCTGCCATGCGGGCCTGGAGCACCTCGAGCCGCTCCTCGCGTTGGCTGCCGCCGATGATCTCGCCGACGCCCGGCGCCAGGACGTCCATCGCCCGCACCGTGCGGCCGCCCTGGCCGTCGTCGTCGTTCACACGCATGTAGAACGGCTTGATCGCCCGCGGGTAGTCGAACAGGATCACTGGCGAGCCGAAGTGCTGCTCGGTCAGCCAACGCTCGTGCTCAGCCTGCAGGTCCGTGCCCCACGAGACCGGGAACTCGAACTTCTCGCCCGACTTCTCCAGCAGCTCAACGGCTTCGGTGTACGGCACGCGGCGGAACTCGCCGGCGGTGATCTTGTCGAGCCTCTTCAGCACCGTGTCGTCCACCCGCTGCTGGAAGAACTGCATGTCCTCGTCGCAGTCCGCCAAGACGTCCGCCACGATCCGCTTGAGGAACCGCTCGGCCAGGTCCATGTTGTCCTGGAGGTCGAAGAAGGCGGCCTCGGGCTCTACCATCCAGAACTCGGCCAGGTGCCGCGACGTGTTCGAGTTTTCGGCGCGGAACGTGGGGCCGAACGTGTAGGCACGCCCCAGGGCGCAGGCGTAGATCTCTGCCTCTAGCTGGCCGGAGACCGTGAGGAACGACGGCCGGTCGAAGAAGTCTTGCGTGTAGTCGACCTGCCCGGCCCGCGGCCCGTCGGCGTGGCGGGGCGGGTTGGCGGGGTCGAGCGTCGTGACGCGGAACATCTCGCCGGCGCCCTCGCAGTCGCTGGCCGTGATGATCGGGCTGTTTAGGTAGAGGAAGCCGTCCTCCTGAAAGAAGTCGTGCACCGACCGGCTGATGCGGTTCCGCACGCGGGCGACGGCGCCCAGCGCGTTGGTCCGCGGCCGCAGGTGGGCCCACTCGCGCAGCTTCTCGAACGAGTGCCGCTTCTTCTGCAGCGGGTAGGCGTCCGGGTCGGCCCAGCCGTGCACCGTGAGGCGGGTCGCCCGCACCTCGGTGGCCTGCCCCTTGCCGCCGGAGGGCTTCACCTCGCCCTCGATGGTCACGCTGCAGCCGGCGGTCAGGCGTTTGGCGTCGGACTCGTAGTTGGGCAGCTCGCCGTCGGCGATGACCTGCAGGTTCGCCAGGCAGGAGCCGTCGTTCACCTCGATGAAGCTGAAGCCGCCCTTTGAGTCACGCCGCGTGCGGACCCAGCCCTGCACCTGCGCGTGCTGGCCGATGGACGACTCTTGGCGGGCGGTGCGGACGGAGAGTTTCTTCGCGGGCATGCGTGGGGCGCCAGGTTGGTTGCGGTGCGGGTGGGGTTGGCGTCCGCCGGGCGTTTGCGGCTGGGGCGGAGACCGGGCGCCCGGCGTGGCTCAGCCGCGCGAGCGCTTGCCGGCCGCGACCAAAATAACCAGCAACGCGAAGCCGCCCAAGGCCGCGGCGCCTGCCCACCCCGCCTTGACCCAGATCATGTACACGGCGCCCACGGTAGCCAGCCCCGCGGCCAGGCCGGCCGCCGCGTTGGCCGCCAGCCGCGTGGCGCCGCGTGGCGCCTCTCCGCCCAGCAGCCGCTTGCTGTTGAGCAGCGCGACAAAGCTGACGTACGCGAACGGCAGCAGCATGAAGCCGAAGACCGACGTCACCACCGCCAGGTAGAGCCGGCTGCCGCCCGCCCAGAAGAGCGGCCACAGCACGCCGCCCAGCCCGGCGACCAGCGTGCCCGCCTTGTGCGTGAGCCCGCCCGGCGGCTGGCCGAGCATCTCTGCGATCACGGCGCCAGACATCAGCATCAACGCCGAGATGGTCGACAGCACCATGGCCAGCACGCCGAGCCCGAACACCACGTTGGCGATCCGCGGTCCGGTGAGCGGCTCGAGCGCGGCGGCCAGGTCCAGGGCGTCACGCTTGATGAGCACGGCGGCCAGTCGCCGCTCGGCGTCGGAAACTTGTGGCCGCTCCGCGCCAGCGGCCGGCAGCGCGGCATTGCGTACGTCGAGGATGGCCTGCATCGCCCGCAACTTCGGCCCGTCGGGCTCCGCCACCAGCCGGCCGGACTCGTAGCGGAAGCCCTCGGGCAGCTCGGCGTGGAACCGCGTGGCCGAGGCGATCACCACGCACCCCGTCGCGAGGATGAACGGCAGCAGCATGCCCGTGGCGAGGTCGAAGCGGGCGAGGCCGCGGAACTCTTTCGTCCAGCCCTTGCGCAGCATCGAGTACGGGTACATGAACGTCATGTTGATGCCGACGGCCGTCGCCGCCGCGGCGACGATCACGTCGCGCTGCTGGCCGACGATGTAGCCGGTCCAGAAGTCGCGCGCGGGCGTGCCGGCGGGGCCGACCGCGTCGAGCAGCGGCACGAACGCGGCGGCGGGGCGGAAGAACTGCCGGGCGTCGGGCACGAGGCCGGCGCCGATCGCCCCCCAATCGAGCGGCTCGGCCGAGAAGCTCAGCCGCACCACCACGCCGACGAAGCACAGCACAATGACGCCGACCACGGCCTTGAGCATCGCCTCGTACAGCCGCAGCCCGGCGCCGCCGCGGTCGTAGCCCCACGTGACCAGGGTGCAGACCGCCAGCAGCACGCCGGCGACCACCGCCTTGTCGATGCCGCTCTCGGCCCCGAACCAGTGGGCCGGCAGCAGGTTTTGGCTCAGCACGGCGTAGGCGATCGAGTGCTGCGGCATGCACCAGATGACGTTGGCCACTGCCACGGCCACCGCCCAGCCCCAGCCAAGCACCGGGCTGACGTGGGTGTTGATCGCCGCCAACGGCCGCTGGCCGGTCGACAGCGTGACGTAGCCGATCACGCCCAGCATGACGACGCCCAGCAGCATCGCCACGGGCTGCAGCCACAGCAGCGAGTAGCCGCCCAGCACGCCCAGGTATAGGCTGCCCGCAAGCGAACCGCCGCCCAGCGTGATGGCGCTCTGCAGCCAGCCGGGGCCCGAAAGGCCGAGGTACACGCCCAGGCGTTGCGCCGCCGGCAAGTCGGCCGCGGCGGCCAGCCGTCGGCGGTCGCGTTCGATCGCGGCGTCCGAGGCTACGCCCGTTGCCCCACGCGGCTGGTTCGGTCTCTCCGGCATCGATCTCTCCACAGGCGTACGCTTGCGGCGAGAGTTTAGCCGATGCGAGGCGTCGCTTCACGGAGCGCCACGCGACGCCCCATGCGTTTGACTTATACAGCCCTCAACGCCGGGCCCCGTTAGTGGCCTTGGTCGGCCAGCCACCGCTCGGCGTCCAGGGCGGCCATGCAGCCGGTGCCGGCGGCGGTGCAGGCTTGGCGGTAGTAGTCGTCCGCCACGTCGCCGGCGGCGAATACGCCCTCGACGCTGGTGTGCGTGCGGAACGGGACGGTCCAGCGGAGGTACTTCTTGTCGGTCATCTCGACCTTGCCCTCCAGGAATCGCGTGTTGGGCGTGTGGCCGATGGCCAGGAACATGCCGGCGGCGTCGAGCTCGCGGGTCGACCCGTCGGCGGTCGACTTGAGGCGGACGCCGGTCAGCCCGCTGGCGTCGTCGCCCAGCACCTCGTCGACCTCGGAGTTCCACTGGATGTCGATCTTCGGGTTGTTCATCGCCCGGTCGGCCATGATCTTCGACGCCCGCAGCTCGTCCCGCCGGTGGATCATGTACACGGTGCTGGCGAACTTGCTGAGGTAGTCCGACTCCTCCACGGCCGAGTCGCCGCCGCCGACCACCACCACGGGCTTGTCGCGGAAGCGGGGCAGGGCGCCGTCGCACACGGCGCAGGCAGAGACGCCCTTGTTCTTGAACCGCTCTTCGGACGGCAGACCCAGGTAGTTGGCCCGGGCGCCGGTGGCGACGATGACGGACTCTGTCTCTACCTCCTCGCCGGAGCTGGCCTTGAGCTTGAACGGGCGGTTGCTGAAGTCAACGTCGACGATGTCGTCCGTGATGATCCGCACCTTCATGTTGGCGGCCTGCTGCCGCATCAGGTGCATCAGCTCCGGCCCGCTGGCGCCCTCCTTCTCGTGCATATCCGCCAGGTAGCGGTGCTCCTCGGGCAGGGCGGACTTCAGGTAGTGGCTCAGGTCGCCCGCCGGGAAGCCCGGGTAGTTCTCCACCTCGGTCGTAAGGGCGAGCTGCCCTAGCGGCAGGGTACCGTCCTGGCGGTTGTCCTCGGTGATCGCGCCCTCAAAGACCACGGGCTCCAGGTTCGCCCGGCCGGCGTAGATTGCCGCACACCAGCCCGCGGGCCCGCTGCCGATAATCACAACTTTTTCCGCCACGATTGCCTCGTTCGCTAGATTGGATGGCCTGGGTGGGAGTCCGCCGCCCGCTGTGGGCCGGATTATAGAACCGCCGCCGCCGACAGCCAACGCACCGTCATTTCACAGTCGAATCACCCGGCGTGCCGCCCGCTGCGGCTGTCGGCAGTGGCCCGCCCCGGCGGAGAAGACAAACCCCGCCGCCCGTGCAGCCAGACGCCGCTGGGCGTGGCCGCACCCACTTGTTGCTCAGCACCCGATGCTCACCGTCGCCGTCGCCGCTGGTTCATTCGCTCTGCTCGCAGCGGCCTATGTGACGTACGGCCGCTGGATCGCGCGGCGGGTGTTCGCGTTGTCGGCCGACGCCGGTGTGCCCAGCCGGCAGCTCCGCGACGGCGTCGACTACGTGCCGACGCGGCGTAGCGTGGTCTTCGGCCATCACTTCACCAGCATCGCCGGCACGGGGCCGATTGTCGGGCCGGCGATCGCCGTCTTCTGGGGCTGGCTGCCCGCCCTGCTGTGGGTCGTGCTGGGGTCGATCTTCATCGGCGCGGTGCACGACCTGGGCGCCCTGGTTGTGAGCCTCCGCAACCGGGGGCAGACGGTTGGCGAAGTAGCCGGCCGGCTGATCTCGCCGCGGGCGAAGCTGCTGTTCCTGCTGGTGCTGTTCTTCGCCCTGATGGTGGTGCTGGCCATCTTTGGGCTAGTGATCGCCAACATCTTCCGCCTGTACCCCGCGTCGGTGCTGAGCGTGTGGGCGGCCATGCCGCTGGCGGTGGTGATCGGCTTGCTGGTCCGCGGCGGGCGGTGCGGGCTGCTGGGGCCGTCGCTGGCGGCGCTGGCCGTGCTGTACGGCATGGTGTGGCTGGGGGCCTACGGCACGGGCGGACCGCCGGACGGCGCCGCCGGCCCAGTTTCTGGCGCCGCCGCCTCGGGTTCTGGCTCCGCCGGTTGGGAGATCACCCTGGAGCCCATCGCCGCGCTGGGGCCGTTCGGCTCACCGGTGGTTGT
>JBCCQL010000176.1:0-6688 GCA_039024355.1 Planctomycetota bacterium | reverse complement strand
TCGCTCAGTTGGGGCTCGCTCAGTTGGGGCTCGCTCAGCTGGGGCTCGACGTAGACCGACGCGCAGTTGAACCGGTCGTTCGTTAGCTCCGTCAGGCAGGCAGCCACTTGCGACGCGCGGGCGTCGACCAGCAGCACGTCGGCGTCGGCGTTGCTGGGCGGCGGCTCGCCAGCGGGCTGGTCGATCGCGATGCCCTGCTCGGCCAGCAGGTTGTCGACGAAACCGCTGGCGATGGCCCCCGGGCGGAGCCGCACCCGCACGTACAACGCGGGCGGCACACCATCGATCGCCGCCGGCGCAGGCCGGCGGCCGCCCCCGCCGTAGCCATCAAGATCGCCGTAGTCGACCCTGCCGCCATCTGCAGCGGTGGCGCCGTAGCCATCGGTCACCGCTGCCGGGCCGGAGGCGGCTGGGAGCGACTCGGCGAGCAACATCTCCGCCCTCGCCGGCGGCGGGGTCCCGTCTTCAGCCGAGGGCTCTGCTTCGGCCAAGGGCTCTGCCGCAGAGATCGACAGTTCCCCGCCCGGCGATTCTCCGCCCGCCGCCGGCGCCACGCGGCCGGCCACCCGCTTGGACTGCTGCTCGGCCGGCGGCGAGAGGGCCATCACCAGCAGCGACGCCGCCACGGCCGCCCCCGCCCACAGCCAGCCGCGTGGCGAGCGGCCGATCGAGAACCGCTCACCGGGTGCACGCGGGGCATCCATGCTGAGCACCGCGGGCCGCGGCTCGTCGGCCGCCGTCCCGGTGGGATTCTGCTCGCTGAGATTGTGCTCGCTGGAGTTTTGCTCGTCGGGATTATGCTCGCTGGGGGTCTGCGCAACGCCGGCCTGGTCAGCGCCGGCCTGCGCGGCGGCGACGCGCTGCGCCACCGCTTCCGCAAAACCGTCGCCCACCCTGCTCCTGGGCAGCCGCGCGATGGTGCGGGACAACGCTCGCAGCTCGGCGAGCGTCTGGCCGGCCGCGGGGTCGCTGACCAGGCGTGCCTCGACTGCCGCCAGCTCGGCGCCGCGCAGCTCGCCGTCCAGGTAGGCCGACAGCAGCTCATCGCCGACGGGCGTCGTGGGTGGCCCGTCGCCGGGCCGCGGGTTGTCGGGTGCGGGTGGTGTCATGGGGTTTCGAGCGGACGCAGCGGGCTGCCCCACTACGCCGCGCAGAGTCTAGCTTCCTTCGAGTTCCAGCGGCGCCAGCGCTTCGCGCAGCTGGGCCCGGGCGCGCGACAACCGGCTGCGTACCGTGCCGATGGGCGCCCCGATCACCTCGGCGATCTGCCGGTAGTCCATGCCCTCCAGCTCTCGCAGCACCAGCACCTGCCGCTGGTCTTCGGCCAGGCGGGCGATGGCCGCGTGCACGCTCTGCACGCGCTCGGCAGCGATCGCGCCGGCGTCGGGCGGGGCGTCGCACACCGGCCCGCCCCCGTCAACAGGCCGCCCACCAACCGCCCCCGCGCCGCCAGCCAGCCCCGCCGCGTCCAGCGACACCCGCTCCCGCCGCTTGCGGCCGGCGCTGATCGCGCGGTTCATGGCGATGCGGTACAGCCACGTGTAGAAGCTGGCGTCGCTGCGGAACCGGTCGAGCTTGACGTAGGCTTGCACAAAGGCCTCTTGGGCGGCGTCCTGCGCGTCCTCGGCCGAGCCGGTGAACCGCAGCAGCGCGTTGTACAGGCGGTCCTGATGCCGCTGGACCAACCGGCCGAACGCCACGCCATCGCCCGCCACGGCCTGGGCGATCATCTCCGTGTCGCTCGGCTGCGTGTCGCTCGGCTCCGTATCGCGCGGCGGCGGTGGGACCGGCGCGCGCCGCGCCGCGTCCGCGCACTCGGCCGAACCGCCACGGGCGGGCTGCGGACGGTGATCGGTTGCAGGTTTGCCGTGGTTCACGCTGGGCCTTAGACTCGCCGCACGCGGCCGCCGGCGCACTGCACATGAGACGCCGGCCGGGCCCGTAAAGTTCCGTAGCGTTTTGGATCGCTCCGCGGAGGTTCGAGGCGGTCGAGCGAGATTGTTCCGCCGCGGCCGGCGTGGTGTCAAACTGGGCCCGCATGCCCCCAGCTGCACGGCCCTTCGCTGCCCAGCCCCGCTCTGCCCAGCCCCGCCCTGCTGCGTTACGCCTGTCTGCCGGCGCCCGTTCGGACAAAACCGCACGGCGATGGGTGCCCCCATGCTTTTTTCAAGGACGAAGCCCCGCACCCAGATGACAACGCGTGCCGACAAATCGATCGAGGCGCCCACCAGCGGCGGGCCGGTTGACGACGGCCCGCTGGGCTGGCTGCCCGCGGCCCTCGAGGAGCTAGACACCGCCGGCATGCGGCGCCGGCTCATCAGCCGCGGCAGCGGGCAGGCGGCGGCGGTCAAGATCGATGGCCGGCGGCTGGTGAACTTCAGCTCGAACGACTACCTGGGCCTGGCGGGCGACCCGCGTGTGGTCGCCGCCGCGCAGCAGGCCGCTGCCGACGACGGCTGGGGCGCGGGCGCCAGCCCGCTGGTGACGGGCCGCTCCGATTGGCACCGCCGGCTGGAAGCGCAGATCGCCGCGCTCGAACAGACCGAGGCCGCCCTGCTCTTCCCCAGCGGCTTCGCCGCCAACGCCGGCACGACGCCCGCGCTGGTCGAGCGTGGCGACGCCATCTTCGCCGACGCCAAGAACCACGCCAGCATCATCGACGGCTGCCGGCTGTCGGGCGCCGAGCGCTTCATCTACCCCCACGGCGACGCCGACGCACTAGCACAGCTACTGACCGAGCAGACCGGCTTCCGTCGGCGGCTGATCGTCACCGACACGCTGTTCAGCATGGACGGCGACCTTGCGCCGCTCGACCGCCTGGCCGAGCTGGCCGTTCAGCACAACGCGATGCTGATGGTGGACGAGGCGCACGCCACGGGCGTCATCGGCGCCGGCGGCCGCGGCGTGGCGGAGCACTTCGAGGGGCGCGACGCGTGCGGTGCGCTGGCCGCGGCGGCCCTCATCCGCGTCGGCACGCTGAGCAAGGCCCTGGGGTCGGCCGGCGGCTTTGTGGCGGGCAGCCAGGCGCTGATCGACTGGCTGGCCAACCGGGCCCGCAGCTACGTCTTCTCGACCGCCGCGCCGTCGGCCGCCGCCGCGGCCGGCTTGGCGGCGATCGGCATCGTGCAGCAGGAGCCCGACCGCCGCGCGACGCTGCTCGCGCGGGCCGGCACGCTCCGCGGGCGCCTACGCGACGCGGGGTGGGACACCGGCGCCTCGGTCAGCCAGATCGTGCCGATCCACATCGGCGACGCCGGCGCCACCATGCGGCTGGCGGCCGGCCTCCGCGAGGCGGGCCTGCTCGTGCCGGGCATCCGCCCGCCGTCGGTGCCGGCCGGGCAGTCGCTGCTGCGGGTGAGCCTGTGCCTGCACCACACCGAGGAAGACCTCGATCGGCTGATCGCCGCGCTGGACGGGCTACGGGGCAGCGGGCTACGGGGCAGCGGGCTTGCGGATACCGCCCCGCGGCCATCGGGCTTCGCTTAACGCGGCTTTTAACGATTCGGCCGGCGTGGGCAGGAATAACCCGCACGCGGGGCGTCGTTTCTGGCGGCCCGCCGGGCCGGGATTTCGTTGACCGTGCAGGGCGACGTATCTATGCTCAAGTTTCGCCAATTGCCCAAGCTATCACGCTGATTGCCGCACCCCGCCGTCTCGGCAAGCCGCCCCGCACCGCCCCGCCTCGACCCGATTGTCGCAGCCGGCCGTGGCGTTGTGGGAGGCCCCACCGCGTGGCTGCTCTGACCGACCACGCCGACCGTTCATGCTGACGATCGCCTTTATCGCCGTCTTTTCGATCCTGGCCATCGTGGCCGCGATCTTCGGGGCGAAGCACTGGCACTGGTTCCACGTGACCGTGGTGGCGCTGCTGTTCTTCACGACGCTGGGCTACGCGGTGCTGGCGGCCCAGGCGTACCGGGCCCGCACCAAGTTCATGAAGCAAGAGCGGGACGCGCGGCAGCAGCTCGAGCCGCTGCAAGAGCTCAACGCGGCCATCGCCCGCGGCACCACCAACGCGGCGGTGATCAACCGGCTGCGTAGCCGCGAGCTAGCGCCGAAAGAGGCGCCCATTGTCGAGGGCGCCGACGCGACGCGGATGGTCAGCCTGGCCGAGCTGAAGCACCAGCTGAGCCTCGCCAGCCGGCGTGCCGGCCGCGTCTGGCGCGACGCCCAGCCGCAGGGGGCGCCCAACCCACAAACCGGCCAGATCACTGTGGGCATCGAACAGCCCGTGCCGCTGGGCATCGAGGTGGGCGCCGTGCTGTTCGCCTTCGAGCAGGGCCCGGCCAACACGCAGAACCCCAACCAGGGGCGGCAGTACGTCGCCGAGTTCCGCGTCACGGACGTCAGCGGCCAGCAGGTCACGCTCGAGCCCTCGCTGACGCTCGACCCCAGGGAGGCGATGCGCCTCACCCGCAGCCAGGGGCCGTGGTCGCTGTACGAGACCATGCCGGGCGACAGCCACGCCCTGTTCGCCGGAATGACGGACGAAGAGCTGCGGCAGCTGATGCCGGCCGGCTCGGTCGAGGCGTACCTGCGGGACGGCACGCCGTGGACCGTCGACGACGGCGAAGAGACCAAGGAAGGCCGCGACGAGGAGGGCAACATCGTCGGCATCGACGACTGGGACGATACCACGCGGTTTGTCTACCGCCGGCAGCTGCGTGACTACGCCTACCTGTTCAACAACCTGGCGAAGCGGCGTATCGAGATGATCGCCACGGCCCAGGCGCTGAAGGAAGACAACGCCAAGCTGCAGGCCACCCTGGCCAGCGCCCGCAAGCTGGGCAAGCAGGCGCAGCAGGAGCAGGGCAAGCTCAAGAGCGACCTGGCGGGCGTGCAGAACGACCTGCGGGCGGCCGAGGCCCACTTGGCGGGCGTCACCCGGCAAGCGGACCGCGGGCAGCGGCTGCTGGCGTTGACCATCGCCGCCAATTCTGAGCTGGCGGGCCGGCTCACCATGCTGCAGCAGCAGCTAGCAGGCGGCATCGACCTAGAAACCGTTCCGGCGCCGTCACGGCCCGCCTTAGACCGCGACGCCCTGTAGGCAAGACGCCCTGCTGCCGCGGGCGGGCGGCGTTCGCTGCCCTTTCTCGCCCCCGCGACCTACGATACGGTGCCGAGCCGGCCGCTAGACCTGCCGGACCGGGCAACCTTTGCGGCCGCTCCGCGTGCCGCCGCTGGGCCCGCAGGCACAACGCTTCTTCGGTGAGACGCAACGGATGGGCATCTACGACCGCGACTACGAACGCGGCTACGGCAACACCGGCGGCTGGCGCCCGGAGGGCGAGGGCGGCATCCAGCTCCGCTGGCCCAGCACCACCGTGGGCTGGGTGCTGCTGGTCACCTTCGTGGCGTACCTGATCGAGCTGCCCTTCACCGAGCGTCCGCCGGGCGGCGTCCCAACCAACGCCGTCGCCGACGCCCTTGGGCTGCAGTCCGACTGGTGGCGCCGGCCGTGGCTGGCCTACGGGCTGCTGACGTACGGCTTCATGCACAGCGCGCTAGACTTCTTCCACATCTTGGGCAACATGTGGATGTTCTGGATCTTCGGCCGCGAGCTCGAGGCGCGCTACGGCTCGCGGGAGTTCTTGGCGTTCTACCTGGTGGCGATCGTCGCCGGCGGCCTGGCGTTCACGCTCGGCCAAACCATTGCCGGCGAGCCCGGCTCGGTGATCGGCGCCTCGGGCGGTTCGGTGGCCGTCTTGGTGCTGGGCGCGCTGCTGTTCCCGCACCGGCAGGTGCTGTTCATGTTCGTCTTCCCGATGCCGCTGTGGGTGCTCGGGGCGTTTGTCGTCGGCAGCGACATCCTCGGCTCGCTCGGCGCAGGGCCGATGCCCCGAGCCGAGGAGGCAAACGTGGCCTTCGCCGCGCACCTGGGCGGTGCGGCCTTCGCCTTTGCCTACTACCGCCGGCGGTGGCGGCTGTCGGGCCTGCTGCCCGAGCGGCTGCAGATGCCCTCGTTCCAACGCCGGCCGAAGCTCCGCGTCCACCAGGGCGACGACTACGACGACTATCAAGACCAGCCGGCCAAGGAGTCGGCCGAGGAGAAGCTGGCCAAGGAGGTCGACCGCATCCTGGCCAAGATCCAGATCAGCGGCCAGGACAGCCTGACCCGCAAAGAGACCAAAACGCTCGAGCAGGCGAGCCGCCAGGCACGCGACCGCCGCCGGTAGCGGCGTTATCACGCCATCACGCCGGCGCGTCAAAACCCAGCCTGCGGGCGGCGGCAATCATGGCTCAGCGTCACCAGCGCATTCAACGTGTTGAAATCGCCCTGAAAGCCGCCAAAATCAGTTTCAAAAGCCCAAAACGCCAAGAGCACGCCGCGGCTGACGCCAAATTGGCTTTCGACACTGTCAAACACGTTTGAAAACTGGCGACCCTTGGCGATTCCAGTGTTCAGCCGATTTGCCGAAATCAACTGTCGCGCGAAATCCGTAAATGGTTTTTGAAAGAAGCCCTGGCCGCGATCCGCTCGCAATACCGCACTGTCCTGACGCACCGAGGCAAAGAAGTTGTCCACCGTGTTCTGGTTGTGCCCGCGCGACACCGCCTCGGACTTCATATCTTGTACAAATCCCGAAAAGGAACCGCCGCATTGTTGCGCCAAAACGCTCGTGGCGCTGAAAATGATCGCGGCGGCTGTGGTGGAAAATAGCTTCATCTTACCCTCGTTAATGAAATG
>JBCCQL010000175.1:0-6716 GCA_039024355.1 Planctomycetota bacterium | reverse complement strand
ATGGCGGATGTTGTTTCGGGTTACACGCTCACCGGCGACCACGACCCGGACCTGTGGTTCGTCATCCGCCGTGGCAGCGCCGACGTGGGCGTTGTGCTGCTCACCGAACACCGGGCGAGCAAGCAGGCAGAACTGCTGTACATGGGCCTTGTGCCCGCCGCGCGGGGCGATGGAATCGGCCGCGTGGCGGTGCGTCACGCGCAACGGCTAGCGTGTGAAAGGCGAGCGGACCGCCTCGTGCTTGCGGTCGATACGCGCAACAGCCCAGCACGGGCGGCCTACGCCAACGCAGGCTTCTTTCCGTGGGCAACGCGCGTGGTGTACACCAGGCCACGGCCTGCAGCTGCGAACGGCTGAAGCGTTCGCAGCTGCGTTCGTATCCCGCGCCGTGAGCTGGTTGCGTCAGCCGCGGCAACAATTTTTCCACCGCGTTGCCGCGCTGCTGAGAAAAAAATTGCGACGCGAAACCGCGCGTTTCTGCGGCGATTCTTAACACAGCGCTCAGCCATCAGAAGACTTTCACCGCGTGGCCCACGCCGTGGTTTGACAGCGGTGCTAGCAAGCCTACAATCGCCCACCTGCAGCGACGAAGCGAACGGCCAGCGGAGCCGATTGCTGTTCAGCATTGGGCTTCGCGTGGTGTGGATTCACCCCATGAAGGGGTGGCGGGCAACTGCGGGACTCTCTCGCAAAGAACCAGCGGTCCTTCTGCGGGACCGGTGCGCCCGGACAGGGTGGCGCGGTGAGGGCAGGCCCGAACGAGCAGTCTCGGACGGGGCAGGCCCAGACACGGCGCCGAGCAGAGCACAGGAAGTGGTCATGGACGAAGCGACACAGGTCGGGCGGGTTGTCGATGAGCTCGCGGCGGCGATTGGCGATCGTCGGTACCGCACCTGGTTTGACGGCCGTGTGACCCTGGCCCTCGGCGGCAGCGGCGATCTGAGGGTAGCGGTTGGCAGCCCGCTTGAGCGTGATTGCCTGCAGCGGCAGTTCGGCGCCGAACTGCAAACCGCCTGCCTGCGTGCCGGCGCCGGCAATCGCCGCGTGCTGTTCCACGTCGACCCGGCCGCAGAGGCTACGCCGAATCCATCAGCGGCACGCCCCGCAGCAGTCCGGCCGCAACGCCAATCGCCCCCCGCAAACTTAACCGATGCCGCAGGACAGGCCACGGCGGAGTCCTCGAACTCTAGTCGCCGTGCGGTGCCGCCGACTCAAGCCAACCCATCCGTGGGGCCCGCACGGGCGGGCGGCGTTGATGCTGAGCCTGCGGCTGCCTTCGACGCCTTTGTCGCCGGGGCAGGCAACCGGCACGCGGTGCGGATCGCGCAGCAGGTGGCGGCTGGGCAGCGTGTGGCGTCGCCCTTGGTGGTATGGGGGCCGACCGGTGTCGGCAAGACGCACCTCCTGCGGGCGATCCAGGCCCACGCCCGCCGCTGCCGCCGGCGTGACCGGGTGATCTACCTGACGGCCGAGCAGTTCACCACCGGCTTTGTTGACGCCCTGCACGGCCGGGGCCTGCCCGGCTTCCGCAACAAGCACCGCGGCGTCGACCTGCTGCTGCTCGACGACCTGCAGTTCTTCGCTGGCAAGAAGCGTACGCTCGAAGAGCTGCAGCACACGCTCGACACGCTCACGGCCGCGGGCGCCCAGATTGTGCTTGCCAGCGACCGGCAGCCCACCCAGTTGCAGGCCCTGGGGGCCGAAATCGTCTCGCGGCTTGGGGCCGGCTTTTCCGTGGGCGTCGAGCCGGCCGACACCGCCATGCGCCGAACGCTGCTCCACCGCATGGCCGCCGAGCGTGGGCTCACGCTCCAGCCGCACGTTGCCGAGATCATCGCCACGGGCGTCACCAGCGGCGCGCGCGAGCTGAGCGGTGTTGTCCACCGCCTTGCGGCGACGCAGCAGCTGCTGGGCGAGCCGGTGGACACGCAGCTAGCCCGCAGCGTCGTAAGCGAGCTCAACCGCCAGACCACGCCAAGGCTTGAGCTGGCCGATATCCAGAGCGCCGTGTGCCGGGTCTTTGGCGTCGACCGGCAGGTGCTCCTCTCAAACCGGCGGACCAGGGCGACCACCGAGCCACGCATGGTCGCCATGTGGCTGTCGCGCAAGTACACGCGGGCGGCTTGGAGTGAAATCGGCGAGTTCTACGGGCGCCGCAGCCACAGCACGGTGATCTCTGCGTGCCGGCGCGTCGACCAGTTGATTGGCCCCGACGCCCCACCCACGGCCGCCGACGGCGCCGGCCTGCAGGACACGCTCCGCCTGGTGGAGGCCGAGCTACGCACCGCCTGAGTGCGCGCAGGTGAAGCCGCCCAGCAGGCCATGCGCCGCATCAGACGGTGGGCAGCGACTCACGCAGCCGCTCGATGGCGCCGCGGTGCGAGCCGCGGCACACGGCCAGCAGCTCGTGGGTCGACTCCATGATGGCCAGCAAGTCGCTGGTCTCCGAAGAGACCTCCGCCAAGCGCGACGCGCACTCCGCGATGCCGCTAGCGCCGCCGCCCGCGGCGACGGCCCGCACACGCTCGGCCGTGTCGCGTACGCCGTCGCGGTCGCCCTGATCGAGCGAGAGGATCAGCCGTTCGACGTGCCTGCCGATCTGCCCGAGCAGGGCCGTCGGCGCCGGCTCGCTGGTCAGGTCGCGTTGGCCCCGGTCGCCCAGCAGCTCGACGAACGCCTCGACGAGCTCTGGGTCAAACTGGTCGGGCGAGCAACGCCTGAGCTCCTCGACGGCGTCGCTCACCGTTAGGCCCTTGCGGAACGGGCGGTCGCTCACCATTGCGTCGTAGGCGTCGGCGATGGCTACGATCCTGGCCGCCACGCTCGGCGGCGCCGCCGCGTTGAACGGCGTGTGGTAGTCCCGCACGATCTCCGTAAGCTGCTCGCAGTCAAACAGCGATCCCACGATGTCGGTGCCGAAGCGGTCGTGCAGCCGCATGACCTCCCACTCGGCCTCCGTGAGCGACCCAGGCTTGAGCAGGATGGCGTCCGGCACGCCGATTTTGCCGACGTCGTGCAGCAGGGCGGCGCACTCCAGCAGGTAGCACTCCCGCGGGGAGAGGAACCGCCGGGCGAGGTCGACCGCCAGGTCGGCGACCCGCGTCGAGTGGGCGGCGGTGTCCGCGTCGCGGTAGGCGAGCGTCGCGAGCAGGGCGGTTACCGATCGGAACGGAACCTTGCCCTGGCTGGCGTCCGGCGCAGGTTCGCCCGCTGCACCGCCCGGCGTGGGCGCCGACGCCGCGTCCGGGCCCGTGGCCGGCTGCGGGGCGCCCGCGGCGGGCTGCGTCCGCTCGATCTTGGACTCGTCCACCTCGACATCCGGGTCCACGCGGTCGTACCGCACCGTCTGGTTCCGGCCGCCACGCTTCGCGACGTACAGGCACCTGTCGGCCTGGTCGATCAGCCCCTGCGGGTCGGGCGGCTGCAGCTCCGTCGACGAGACGCCCAGGCTGGCCGTGATCGTAAAGCCGTCGAACCGGAGCTCCGCAAGCTCTTGGCGGATTCGCTCGGCCGCGGCCTCGGCGTCGCCGAGCGGCGTGCCGGGCAGCACCACGCAGAACTCTTCGCCGCCGTAGCGGGCGACCAGGTCGCCGTCGCGGGCGACCCGCCGCAGCGTGGCGCCCGTCTGCCGCAGGACCTCGTCGCCGACGCTGTGGCCGTGGTTGTCGTTGATCGACTTGAAGAAGTCGATGTCCACCATCACCGCCGCCAGCGGCCTGCCGCTACGCTGCACCTGGGCCCACTCGCGGTCGAAGCTCTCGAAGAAGCTCCGCCGGTTCAGGCAGCCCGTCAGCGGGTCGCGTGTGGCGAGGAACTGCAGCTCCTCGTTGTGCTTGACGATCTCGTCGCGTGACTGCTTGAGCTCGGCCATCGCCGCGGCCAGGTGCTCCTTCTTCTGCTCCAGGGCCGTCACGTCGGCGAACGCGGCCATCGACCCGCGGACGGCGCCCGCGTCGTCGCGCACCGGGACCGAGTTGACCGAGTAGACGCTGCGCCGCTCGCCCCGCACCAGGTGGAGCTCGGCGCCGTAGACCGCGCGGGCGTCGTCGCCCAGCCGGCGCCAAGGGTAGTGCTCCGGCGTCGAGCCGTCGCCCGGCCGCCAGGGCAGGCTCGACGGCGACTGCCCAACCAGCTCGCGGGGCGACTGCCCAACGCTCTGGGCGAACGCCTCGTTGGCCAGCACGATCCGCTCCTCGCGGTCCAGCAGCACGACGCCCTCGGCGAAGGTGTCCAGCGTTTCTCGCACGCGGGCGGGCACCACACGCGACGGGTCGAGCTGGCGCAGCACCCGGCCCAGCAGCAGGCGCGTGACGATGAACACCAGCAGCCCGACCACCGCCGCCGCCTGCATCCAAGACGGCAGGTACGCCGCCCAGCCGGCTCCGTGCACGGACGCGAAGCAGACCTCCAGCCGGCCCCACTCGGTGCTGCCGGCGATCAGCGGGACGACGTAGGCGCCCTCGCGATCGCCCGACACGGCGGCCGGCCAAAGCGTTTCGTGCGGACCGCGCGTGGCGAAGACCGCCCCGCCCGCCCGGCGTACGCCTATCGACCGCACCGCCGGGTTGCGACGCGCGAACAGGTCGAGGTGCCGCTGCACCTGGGCGTGGCCGCCCTGCACCGGCCCGAGCGACAACGCCACGGCGAGCGACTCCGCCAGCCGTGCCCGCGCAGACTGCTCGGTCGCCTTGTAGTCCGGCAGCAGGCCGAACTGCGCGGGCGTGACGATGCCGGCGACGGCCATCGCCGCCACGGCCAGGCTTAGCCGGGTGGTCACCGCTGGGCGTTTCATTGGCCTAGCCTCCGCTTCAGCACTTCGGCGTTGATCAGGTTGGCTAGCGACCTGCTGTCTTCCGGGTCGTCGTGCCCGCTGGTCCGCATCGCCGAGTCGTCCAGCACGTAGATCGGGTCGAAGCGGACCCACGCCGGCAGGGACGTCGCCATGGCGGCCGCCAGGTAGCTGCCGCGGAGCACCCACGCGACGTACGCCGCCGACAATCCGCCGAACAGGCTGGACGCGGCGCCGGCGACAAACCGCTGGACAGACTCCTCGTCGAGCGCCTGCTGCTGGTGGCTGGCGAGCAGCTGCTCGATCGCGTCCAGGGAGGCTTCGGTGGTTGTGATCGGGTCGATCGCGGCGGGGCCCGCCGGCGCCGCGGCGGCCGCCAAGCGTGCAGGCCGTGGGCGGTAGGAGGCCGAGCCCGATGCCGAGGACGCGTCGTCACCGGTGCGGACCTGAAGCGTGTCGAGCGTCGCGGCGGACAAGGCTTCCTCCGTGGCCGCTGCGCCGGGCCCGCGTGGGGGCGTGGGCGTGTCGGTGGGCGGCGGCAGCAGCTTGCCGGCGAGCCGTTCCTGCAGCCCCTCGCCGGGCGGCGCCGCGTAGGCGTCTTCCCCGCCGCCGGTCTCTTCGTCTTCGTCGTGGCGGCCGTCGTTGTGGTCGTCGCCGGCGTTGTTGTTGCCGCCGTCGGGCGGCTCGACCGGGTCCAGCGGCTGGTCCGGCGCCGCCAGAACGTCGACCGTGACCGTTGTGGTGGGCGACGTGGTCACCCCGTCTGACACGCGGTACGTGAACTGCACCTGGCCGAAGAACCCGGGCGGCGGCGCGAACACAAACCCGCCGTCCGCGGCCAGCGAGAGGGCGCCGGCCGTAGGGGCGTCGATCAGCACGGCCGTCAGCAGGCCGCTGTCGACGTCGGTATCGTTGGCCAGCACGCCTGCGGTCGCAGGAACCACCAGGGTGTTGGACCCGGCTGCCGCGTAGCCATCTGCTGCGGCGACAGGCGGGTCGTCTACTGCGGCGACGGTGATGGTTACCGTCACCGGCGGCGAGGCCTGCACGCCATCGCTCACGCGGTAAACGAACGTGTCGACGCCAGCGAACTCAGCGGCCGGCGTGTAGGTGAACGCCCCATCGGCGCCCAGCAGCAGCGTGCCGGCGGCCGGGGGCGTGAGGAGCTGGGCGGTGAGCGGCTGGCCCTCGGGGTCGGTATCGTTGGCCAGCACGCCGGACGCCGCCGCCCGCGACAGCGGCGTGTCTTCGGTCGCGGCAAAAGCATCGGCCACAGCGATTGGCGCCTCGCCCGTGTCGGTTATGGTCACCGCCAGTGCCTGCGTATCGAACGCCCCGCGGCCGTCCGCCGCTTGGACGACGACCTCGAAGACGCCGTTGGCGTCCGTGTCGGTGGGGGCCTCGAAGTCGGCGGGCAGCAGCAGCGTCAGCACGCCGGAGGCCGAGTCGATGGCGAAGGCCGCCGCGTCGGCGCCGCCCGCGATCGAGTACGCCGGCGTGTCGCCATCAGCGTCGGTGGCGGTGACCGTCGTCACGGCGGTCTGGTTTTCGTCGGCGGTGATCGCCGCGGCCGATCCGCCGCCACCGGAGGTGATCGCGATCGCCTCGTTCTGGTCGGTGATGGTCACAGAGATCGCCTGCGTATCGAACGCCCCGCGGCCGTCCGCCGCCTGGACGACGACCTCGAAGACGCCGTTCGCGTCCGCGTCGGTGGGGGCTTCAAAGTCGGCGGGCATCAGCAGCGTCAGCACGCCGGAGGCCGAGTCGATGGCGAAGGCCGCCGCGTAGGCGCCGCCCGCGATGGAGTACGCCGGCGTGTCGCCGTCGGCGTCGACGGCGGTGACGGTCGTCACGGCGGTCTGGTTCTCGTCGGCGGTGATCGCCGCGGCCGATCCGCCGCCGCCTGAGGTGATCGCGATCGCCTCGT
>JBCCQL010000174.1:0-6747 GCA_039024355.1 Planctomycetota bacterium | reverse complement strand
GCGGATTCGGAGGTGGTGTGAGCGCCTCGGCGAGGCGGACGCTGGCGTGGCGCGGAGGCCGAAGCAGCCGATGTGGTGCATCGGCGATGCAGGCCGACAAAGCCACGCCTGCGGCCGCAAGCCGAGCGCCCACACCAACGACGAATCCGCTCTAGAGGCCGAGCAGCGGCGCCGGCAGGAGGAAGGCGTGCTGCTCGTACAGGCTGGCCACGCCGTGCCACGACGTGTACCGCGAGGCGAACACCACCAGGGCGTACACGCAGGCGATGGGCCCCAGCAGCCCAACGACCGACGCCACGCCAAGCGACGCCCGCCACCAACGCCGCGGCGCCCGGCGGGCGTGGGCCACGGCCAAGCCGGCCAGCACCCGGGTGGGCCACGCCGAGGCCACAAACAGCAGGCCGGGCAGCCAAGCCGCCTCGCGGGGCACCAGCTCTACCTTCAGCAGGTAGAGCGGGGCGGCCAGCAGCAGCGTCGCCGCCACGGCGGCCGTGTGCAGCAGCGGCGCCCGGGCGTAGCCGGACCACACGCCGCGTAGGTGGAAGCCCTGGCCGAAGCGGCCCGTCATCGCCAAGCGTGCTTGCAGCAGCGGCAGGTGGAGGGCGACGGCCGCCAGCATCACACCGCCAACCAAGCCTACGGCCGGCGCCCACGCGCCCGCCGCCAGCAGGGTGGTGGGCAAGGCCAGCCACGCCAGCCCGCACGCCAGGCCCTGCAAGCCGAGCCAGAACAGCCGCCCGAGGCGAAGCTCTGCCAGCCGCCGCCGCAGCATGTGAGCCGCGCGGGCGAAGCCGCCGTCGGCGATCAGCTCGCGGAGCAGCCGAACAGGCCTTGGCCAAAGGAAGTGGCGGAGACGCCCGCCCCGCCACACTGCGGCCGTGGTGTGCAGCACGACCCACACGCACGCCACAACCAGCAGCGTGTCGAGCCGCCGGGCCGCGGGGTTCTCGGGCAGGCCGGCGCCGGCGGGCGAGACCAGCCGCGCGTCACCCGCGAGCGACGCAATCAGCCGCGGCGCCAGCAGCAGCAACCATCCCCCCAGCGCCACCGAGCCCCACCGCGCAGCGATATGGGCGCCCACCGCAGCGTCACGCAGCCGCCCCGTGCGGGCCACGCGGCCGCTGGCTTCCAGCAGGTAGCCGAAGCTGATCAGCTGCAGCACGGGCGCCGTGGCCAAGACGGCCAGCGCCACCCAGAGCGAAGCGAGGCCGAAGGCGGCCTCCCACCGCCGGTCCAACCAAGCAAGGCCGCGGCGGACCCGCCCGGCTGGGCGTGACTGGGTGTGGCTGGGCTGGGCTGGGCTAGGCTGGGCTGGGCGTAGCTGTGAGGCGGCAGAACCGCCCGAGGGGCGCCCGCCGGGCGTGCTAGCGTGCGTCGGCGTGCCCTCTTCACAAGGCAGCGTAGCCACGCCGGCAGCCGGAGTACGGCGATCGGTTAGCGTCTCTGGCATGGCGGATCGGCGTGGCGCCAGCAGATTTTTTTCTCGGCGATACACCATCGCCCCAAGATGAGATTCGCCGGGGCGAATAGCATCTTGGCGTAGCGGCGATATCTTTCGGCCGAAGGTTCGCTTCACTGCGTCGGAACACCCCGCCCCAGGCCTGGCCGCCCCGTGCGGGGCAATCGAGCTGCAGCGTCACTCCCACGCACCGGCCCACTCACCGGCCCACTCACCGGCCCACTCACCGGCGAAGCCATGAAACAGCTTACACGCGCGGCGTTGGTTGCTCTTGGCCTGGCGGCGATGTCCATGCTGCTGGTGGCCATCCTCACGCAGCCTCCAGTAGGGCAAGCCCCCGCGGCGGCGCAGCGGGGCCCATCGCCCGACGGGGCGCCGGGCGGGGAATCGGCGCCGGGGCCCAAGACCAGGCGGCTGCGGGTGAAGGCGGCCCCCGGCCCACGGTTGCATCCATCCGAGGCCCCGCTGGATTGCCAGGCCGCTTGCGAGGCCCCCGCCGACCGTGAGGCGCCGAATCGCCCCCAGCAAGCCGCCGAACCAAAGCCGTCGGAGGCCGAGCTGACCGAAGCGGTCGAGCGGCTCAACGAGGCGTTCGCCAGCCGCTGGCGGTCCGCTGGCGTGACGCCGGCGCCGCCCGCCCCGCCGCTGGCCGTCGCCCGGCGGCTCTCGCTGGCGTTGGTAGGCGCGACGCCGTCGCTGGAAGAAGTCCGGCTGATCCAGGCGTGGGCCGAGCCACCGGCGCCGCAGCAAACGCCGGCGGGCCCCGCCGACGCGGCGACCGTCGCCTCGCCCGCCGGCGCAGCGGCCGTCGACCAGCACCTCGACGCCCTGCTGGCCGACCGCCGCACGGCGGACTACTTGGCTGAGCGCCTCGCCCGCGCGCTGGTCGGCGACGAAGACGGCCCCTTCCTGCTGTACCGCCGCCGGCGGTTCGTCCGCTGGATCGCCGACACGCTGCAAGACTCTTCGCGGTACGACCGGCTGGTGGAGCGGGTGCTGTCCGGCGAAGGGCTGTGGACCGACAACCCGGCGGTCAACTTCATCACCGCCACGGTGGACGACCAGACCGGCCAGCCCGACCCGGAGCTGCTGGCCGTCCGCGTCAGCCGCGTGCTGCTGGGCGTGCGGCTGGACTGTGCCCAGTGCCACGACCACCCGTTCGATGACCGCTGGAAGCAGGCGGACTTCCAGGCCCTGGCGGCGTACTTCGGCGGCGCCCGGTTTGGCGAAGAAGACGCGGCGCTACGCGGCATTACGGACCTGGCGGCCGGCTACACACCCGAAGACCCCGCAGCCGGCGGCCCCGGCCGTGTTGAGCCCCGGCCGCCGTTCCAGCCCGAGCTAGAACCCGCCGCCGCGACGCGTGGCGACGCGGGCAAAGCGGTCACCGCCAGCCCACGCGTCCGCCTGGCCGCTTGGGTCACGCACCCGCAGAACCGGGCGTTCGCCCGCGCGACGGCCCACCGGTTTTGGGCGTTGCTCGTCGGCCAGCCGCTGGTCGAGCCGCTGGACGACATCCCGATCGACGGCCCGGCGCCGCCGGAGCTCGACATCCTGGCCGACGGGTTCGTCCGCAGCGGGTACGACTGGCGGTGGCTCGTGCGGCTGATCGCCCGCAGCGACGCCTTCCGCCTCGAAAGCCGCGGCGCCGGCGGGCGTGCGCAGGCCGCCTTCCCGGTGACCCGGCTGCGGGGCGAGCAAGTGGCGGGCGCGGTGGCCCAGTCCGCGCGGCTGCGGACCATCGACAGCGACTCGCACCTGCTGCTGCGGCTGGCCCGCTTCGGCAGCCAGGCCGACTTCCTCCGCCGGTACGGCGACGCCGGCGCCCAAGAGCTCGAGCCCGCCAGCGGGTCGCTCACGCAGCGGCTGCTGATGATGAACGGCGAAACCGTCGACGAGCACATCCGGCCGAACCTGGTGATGAACTCGGCTACGCGCATCGCCGCCCTGGCGCCGGACGACGCCACGGCCGTCGACGCGGCTTACCTTACCGTGCTGACGCGGCGGCCCACGCGTGAGGAGCGTGGCCACTTCATCGCCCAGATCGCCGGCACGACGGGCGACCAGCGTGCCCGGGCGATGGCGGACATCTACTGGGCGTTGCTGAACTCTACCGAGTTCTCCTGGAACCACTGACCGCGCAGCCCGCCGCCAGCCCCGCCGCCAGCCATGCCGAATCCACCCACGACTCCGCTTGCCCACCCGTCCTACCACGCCCGGCTGCACCGCCGCGACGTGCTGCGTCTGGCGGGCTTCGGCGGCGCCGCTTGGCTTGCGGGCGTGGCGCCGCGGCTGGCGGGGGCGGAGTCCACCGCCGCCCGGCGTGAGCCTGCGCGGTCGATCATCCTGCTGTGGCTCGCCGGCGGGCCCAGCCAGCTCGAGACCTTCGACCCGCACCCGGGCGCAAAAATCGGCGGCGGCACGCGGGCGATCGAGACCCGGGCCGCCGGCGTGCAGCTGGCCGAGGGCCTGGAGCGGCTGGCCGAGCAGATGAACGACGTCTCGCTGATCCGCAACCTCCGCAGCCGGGAGGGCGACCACGAGCGGGGCTTCTACCACGCCAAGACCGGCTACCGGATGAACCCCACGCTCACGCACCCGGCCATCGGCGCCGTGGTGTGCCACACGCCCGGCCTGCCCGGGGCGCCCGGCATGGATATCCCGCGGCACGTCTCGATCGTGCCCAGCGGCGCCGGCGCCTACGCCGCGGGCTGGGGCGGTTACCTCGGCACGGCGCACGACGCCTTCCAGCTGGGCGACCCCGCAGGCCGGCTGCCCGACATGGCCTCCCGCGTGGGCGACGAGCGGCAGCGCCGCCGGCTGGCGGGGCTGGAAGTGGTCGAGCAGGCCTTCGCCCGCGGCCGGCAGCAGCAAGCCGCCCGCACCGGCCACGCCGAGATGATGGCCCGCGCCCGGCGGATGATGACCAGCGATCAGCTGGCCGCCTTCGACGTGTCCGGCGAGCCGGCCGGCCTCCGCGCCCGGTACGGCGACACCCCGTTCGGCCGCGGCTGCCTGGCCGCGCGGCGGCTGATAGAGGCCGGCGTCCGCTGCGCGGAGGTCACGCTGAGTGGCTGGGACGCACACATCGACAACCGCGGCGTCCACGCCCGGCTGCTGGCCACGCTCGACCCGGCGATGGCCACGCTGATCGCCGACCTGCGCGACCGCGACCTGCTGCGTTCGACCGTCGTGGTGTGCGGCGGGGAGTTCGGCCGCACGCCACAAATCAACCGCCTGGACGGCCGCGACCACTGGCCGCACAACTTCTCGTGGGCGTTGGCGGGGGGCGGCATCGCCGGCGGGCGGGTGGTGGGCGGCTCCGATTCTGCCGGCAAACGCCCCCCGGCCGACGCGCCGCACACCACCGTGGCCGACGCCCACGCCACGGTGCTCACCGCGCTGGGCATCGACCCGGCCGAAGAGGTCTACGCCCCCTCCAACCGGCCGATGAAGCTGAGCGAGGGCGCCGCAATCCAGCAGCTGCTGGCGTAGGGCCCGGCCGCGTTCTTTTCCTCCCCGCGCCCCCCGTTGCGCTCGGCGGCGCCGCTACCAAGGCCCGCGGCATCGGTTTACGATGGCCGCGCAATCAGGGCACACTCCGCGGCGGGGCAGGAAGCGATGACCATGCAGACAGACGACGGCGCCGCCGCCCCACGCTGGGCCGCGCTCGAGCGGAACCAACGCCGCGTGCTGGGCGTGCTTGTCGAGAAGGCGAAGACTACGCCGGACAACTACCCGTTGTCGCTCAACGCGCTGCGCAGCGGGTGCAACCAGAAGAGCAACCGCTTCCCGCAGATGGAGCTGGAGGAGCACCACGTCGAAGAGGCGATCGACGGCCTCCGGCACTGCGGCGCGGTGACCATCATCCAGGGCGACGCCCGCGTCGAGAAGTACCGGCACCGCGCGTACGACTGGCTGGGTGTCGACAAGCTAGAGCTGGCCGTCATGGCCGAACTGCTCCTGCGGGGCGCCCAGACCGTGGGCGAGCTGCGGGGCAGGGCGGCCCGCATGGAGCCCATCAAGGGCATGACCGAGCTGCAGCCCCTGCTCGCCTCGCTGGTCGAGAAGAACTTGGTGCTGTACCTCACGCCGCCCGGCCGCGGCGCGGTGGTGACGCACAACCTGTACCAGCCGCAAGAGCTAGAAAAGGTCCGCCGCGACCAGGGCGCCGCCGTGGTAAGCCAGCCGGTTACCGCGTCGGCCGAGGCGACGGCGTCGGCGTCGGCTGCGGCAGCGGCCACGGGATCGGCTGTGGGATCAGGCGGCCCGGCGGCGGGCGTGGCGGACTGGCGGGCGGAGCTCGCCGCCCTGCGGGCCGAGCTGCAGGACGAGATCGAGACCCTCCGCGGCGAGGTCGAATCGCTCCGCCAGCGGTTCGGCGGGTGAGCCGCTCGGTCGCCGCCGCCGGTGCGTGCTAAACTGGCGGCAAGCCCGCGCTCCACCGCCTGCCGCAAGCCATCCGCGGATGCGGCGCCGCCGCCGCCCGTTTGTTCCGCCCATGGCCCGCATCGCCGGATTCCTGCGCCGCCACCTGATCTGGCTGCTGCTGGCCGCCTATGCGGTGGCTTGCGTGGCGCCGGGCCCAGGCGCCGCGATCGCGCAGAGCAACCTGTCCGAAGGCCTCGGCGGCGGCGGACGCGTGACCGCGCCGCTGCTCATGGTGGCGGTGCTGCTCTTCCTGGCGTCGATGGCTGTCGAGCTGGGCGAGCTCCGCGTGCTGCTCCGCCGCCCCGGCGTGTGGCTGGCTAGCCTGGTTTGCGTCTGGGTCGGGCCGGCGTTGGCGGTAGCGCTCGCCGCGTGGCTGCTGCCCGGCCTTGCGGGCGGACCGGTGGGCGGCCCGGCCGGCGGACCCGTCGCGGGGCTCCTGCTGGGCATGGCGCTGGTAGCCGCCATGCCGGTGGCCAACTCCTCCGTGGCGTGGACGCAGCAGGCGGGCGGGTCGCTGCCGTGGAGCCTGGGGCTGGTCGTCGTCTCGATCTTGCTCACGCCGCTGGTGACGCCGCCGCTGCTGCGGCTGGCGGGCATGTCCCTGGCCGGCGGGCAGGGCGAGTTTGTCGAGCAGATCGTCAGCTCGTTCTCCGGCGCCCCGTTCGTGGTGTGGGTGCTGCTGCCCACGCTCGCCGGCCTGGCGGCCCGCCGCGTGCTGGGCGCCGACGCCGTGGCCGAGCTCGCCCCCACGCGGCAGGTCGCCAGCGCGGTGATCCTGCTGGTGCTGAACTACGCCAACGGCGCGGTCGCGCTGCCGCAGTTCTTCCAGCACCCCACGGCCAGCGTGCTGCTGGCCG
>JBCCQL010000173.1:0-6761 GCA_039024355.1 Planctomycetota bacterium | reverse complement strand
GGTTGGGCTTGATGCGGTCGGCGAAGTCGCCCAGCTCGCGGGCGAACCACGACAAGTAGCGGTCGCGGGACGTGCCCATCTCGACCGGCAGGTTGCGTGTGGCGCCCAGGCCGTCGCCGGCGCCCGTCTCGTCGCCGGCGCCCGTGCCCGGGTAGAACGGCCAGCGGTGCGCCGAAAAGAAGCCGACGCGGCCATCGCCGGCGAACAGGTCTTGCGTGCCGTTGCCGTGGTGGACGTCCCAGTCGACGATCAGCACCCGGTCGAGCTGCAGCGCGTCGGTCGCCAGGCGGGCGGCCACGGCGATGTGGTTGATCAGGCAGAAGCCCATCGCGCGGTCGGCCACGGCGTGGTGCCCGGGCGGGCGGACCAGGCAGAAGGCCCGCCGCGCCTGGCCGGCCACTACCTGCCGCGTCGCCTCGCACACGGCGCCGGCCGCCAAGCGGGCGACGTCGACGCTGGCGGGCGAGACCACCGTGTCGGCATCCGCGTTGCCGCCGCCCGCGGTCGCCAGGGCGTCGAGCGAGGCGATCGCCGCGGCGGTGTGCACGCGTGTCACGTCTTCGGCCGTGGCGGGCGGGAACGCCTCGGCCTGGCACTGCTCAAGCACACGACGCTCGCCCAGCACCCGCACCGCCTCGCGTAGGCGGGACGCATTTTCGGGGTGCTGCCCGGTGTCGTGGTCGAGGAAGGTCGGGCTGTAGTAGATCTGCGGCATAGCCGTGCGGTGCGGGCGGGTGCGGCGGTGCGGCACGCCGGCAGGCGGCCAACGCACGGGCAAAAACTTGACACTTTTCTGCCGGCGTGGCTAGTCTTGGTTAGGGTGGTTTAGGCGGGCGTTTTGGCTGCGTCGCCGAGCCGATCAATCCGCGGCCACACGCCGCCAACGGAGCAAAGATGGCGTTAAGAGCGATGCCCCAGCACCCGGCGCCCCTGCCAGCCGCCCGGCGGCCCGTGGCCTGCGTCTTGCCCATGCGGCGTGACGCAGGCCTCGTCTGGCTGGCCGCCGTGGCCGTGGCCATGGCCGCGTTGGCCATCGCCACGCCGCCCGCGTGTGGCAGCGATGCGATCGACGCGAAGCTCTCGCGGCGTGGCTCGATCGTCAAGCGGTGGGTCGCCCGCCCGACTTCTTCGCAGTCGGAGGTGAAGCTCTTCAACGACTACTTCGACCGGTACTACTTCCCGGCGATGACACAGGCCGACCCGATCGAGATGGGCAAGATCGCGTCGCTGCGGGCCAACCTTACCCGGCAGTACCTCAAGCCCGCGACGCCCGACGTGCAGCAGCAGCTTACCAAAAAGGCGTTTGACTTCGCGTCGCGGGTGATCCGCAGCCGGGGGCCGGACGGCCAGCCGAAACGCTACGCCCGGGAGGTGAAGTACAACGCCGTCCTACTGCTCGGGGACCTGGGCAAGAGCTACCCGCGTGACGGGGCCGACCCGCTGCCGGAGGCCAACAGCTTTTTGTGCCGCGTCGCAGAATTGGCGGCCAGCAAGCGGCTGGCGTCCTACATGCAGGCGGGGGCGTTGGTAAGCCTCGCGCAGCAGGCGGAGCACCTCGACAAGCTGCCCAGCGCAAACCAGCTGAAGACCGTCAACGCATTGCGCGTGGCGACGACGCAGGAGGCCGTCTCCGGCGCCGCCGACAAGGCGACCCGCGATTGGCTCCGCGGCCGGGCGGCCAGCGGGCTCGCAGCAGCCGCCAAGAAGACGGGCAGCAAGGAACTGGTGGCGGCGCTGATCAAGCTGGTGTCCGACGATTCGTTGACGCTGGACACCCGCGTACAGATCGCCGCCAGCCTGCAGGGCCTGCCCCTGCCCGGCGAGGGTGGCCTGGCGCCGGCCGTGCTCGACCTAGCGGCAGAGATCGCGAAGGCCGAGGCCGAGGAGGCCCGCGATTTTGAAGACAAGCAGATCGAAGGCACGCGGGCGTCGCTGGACCTGATCGACTCGCAGCGGTACCGCTACGACACGGTCTCTTCGCGTCTGCTGCTCATCCGCGAGGGCCTTGCCGCGCGGCTCGCCACGCTGCGGGACGCGCTGGCGGCGGCTGGGCCCGTCGCTGGCGAGATGGCCAATGACCTGCGAGCGGCCGAGGTAGCCGTCGACGCCGCGCTACGCCAAGCGGTCAGCGAGGACACAATCGACCTAGACGTGACGGCCGAGATAAAGCGGATGGCGGCGGCCCTCACGCGTGCCGCTCCGCCTGAAGAGCCCAAGCCGGCCGCGGAAGCCGAGCCGGACGACGCCGGCGTGCCGGCCGCAGACGCCGACCTTTTCTAACGCATCGCCGCGGCTCGTGGCGTGCGGGCCGGGCCGCGGCCGTTAACGCCCAGCGTGCGCGACCGCCGGCTTGGTGCGTGCGGTCGAGCCGGCCTGCCCACACAAGAGCGGCAGCACCAGCAGCGGCACGTAGAGCAGGTCGCCCGCTAGCCGCTGCCGGAAAAACGGCAGGGCATTGGCGTAGCACTCGCCAAGCCCGGCGAGCGTGGCCGGGTAGTCGCTACGCAGCAGCCACACGGCAAAGTTGGTCAGCAGGAAAAAGCACACCGCCGGGGCGATAGCGCTAGCGGCAAGCTTGCCGATCGTCGCGACCCAACCGGCGCGGTCGGAGCCCGCCGGGCCGCCGGCTCGGAACCACCTGCCCAGCAGCACGGGGAAGGCCAGCGCCCCGTACACGGTGAGCAAGACACCCGCGTGGTCGTACGACTGCAGGCCGGCGTCGCTGATCAGCATGGCCAGCAGCGGCACAAACACCGCGGCTCCAGCGTGCCGGAAGTAGGCCCCCGCGAATACGCCAATGGCCGCCAGCGGCGTGAACGCCCACATCGGCTGGCCCCAGCGGCCCACCACGCCGATGGCCACGAGCAGGCAGAACACCGCGGCGTCCGCGGCCAGGCGCCTTGTGAGCCAGCCGCGTGCGGAGGTAGCGAGGGGCGGCTTTTCAATCGGGGGGCGATGCACTTGCGGAGACTCCGGCCGGCGAGACAGGGTGTAGAGACGGGGTGTAGAGACGGGGGTTGGCGAGACTGAGTTGGTCAGACTGGGGTAGCGAGACGGTGCGATCAGTCGGCTACGCGCCCCGCCTCGCGTTGCATTGTTTTCGTGCTTCGAGGAGCGACAAGCTTAGTCGTACACCGCGAACTCCCACAAGACGCGGTCATCCGGCGTCAGCGTCCGCACGCCTGCACTGACCTGCCCACGCTCGCCGTTGACGGAGTACAGCCAGCTGCGCCCGCCCGGGCCCTCGTTCTTGACGCCGCCAACCGTGTGGACGAACGCCTGGTCGCCCTCGCCGGTACGCTTGACGGGGCTGGCCCGCTCCAGCACACCGAGCGCCGTCAGCCCTTCGGTCCACGGCATAGCGAACCGCTGCTTGGCGTCGGGGCCGGCGCCGGGGTCGATGACCAGTGAAACCGTCTTGCCGGTGGCGGGCGCGGCGGCCGGCTTGGCCGCTCCCGGCGCCTCGCGCCGCAAGAAGAGCTGGCTGACGAGCAACGCGGCGAACACCACCACCAGCACCAGCGGGGCGTACCAACGCACGGGCATCAGCTCGGGCTCGTTGCCGGGTGGGCTTCCCTCGTCGCCCGCTCCGTGGCCGGTAGATTTCTCTGCCATGCGGCCAACATGCCCCGCGCCGCGGCGCCTGTCAAACGCGGCCGCCGCTAGTGGGGCGGGCCGGGCTGGCGTATCTTCGCTGCTGCACAAACCAGGCCGCGCCGCTCGCAGACGGCTTCCCGGGGGCGCGGCGAAGCAGTCGGCTCGCCCGCGTCGGCGTCGACGTTTCTCCACCGCAGGTCGCACATGGCGGCAACGGAATGCACACGGCTTGAGTGGCACGCCGAGGGGCGGATCGAGGGCGGCGTGGCCGCGATCGTGCTCGACCATCCCACACGACGCGTCAACCTGCTGTCGGCGTCCGTCTTTGACGAGATCGAGCGGCACCTCGATTCGCTCGCCCAGCGGCGCCCGGCGGGCTTGGTCATCCTGTCGGCCAAGCCGGGCGTTTTCCTGGCTGGGGCAGACCTTGGTGAGCTGCCTCAGCGGCTCGACCGCCCAAGGGAAGAAGTCGCCGCCGCGTGCGGGCGTGGGCAGCGGCTGTTCGCCCGCCTGGCAGAGGCGCCCTGCGTCACCGTGGCAGCCATCGACGGCGTGTGCCTAGGCGGCGGCTTGGAGCTAGCCCTCTGGTGCGACCGCCGGGTGCTGACGGCCAGCCCCAAGACGCAACTCGGCCTGCCGGAAGTGAAGCTCGGCCTCGTCCCCGGCTGGGGCGGCACGGCCCGCACGCCGCGGCTGATCGGCCTGCCGGCGGCCATCGAGCTGATCACCACGGGCGAGGGCATCGCCGCCGCCCGTGCGCAGGCCCTCGGCCTTGCAGACGACGTGCTCGACCCTCCGCCCGTGGAAGCCGAGGGGCACGACGCGCGAAACCGTCTGACCGCAACGGCCCAGCGGCTTCTGGACGCGGCGATCCGGATGATCGAAGCCGAGCAGGCCGGCGGCGACTACTTGCGTGACCGGCAACGCTTGGCCGGCCCCGCGGTGATGAGCGAAGCAGAACTGGCGTTCCTTGGCGCCACGGCCGGGGCGGTCGTCCAGCAGAAGACGGGCGGCCAGTACCCGGCGCCGATGGCCGCGCTGGAACTGATGCTCGAGTCCTCGCAAGCCGACCTGGGCGAGGCCTGCCGGCTAGAGGCCGAGCGGTTTGCCACGCTGTTTGGCTCGCCCGTGAACCGGGCGTTGCTGAACGTCTTCGCCCTGACCGAGGGGGCGAAGAAGCCTAGCAAGGCCGAGCTGCAACAGGCCGAGAGGCCGGGCCCGCCGGTGGAGGTGGTGTCCGTCGTTGGCGCCGGGGCGATGGGGCAGGGCATTGCCGCGGCCAGCCTCAGGCGGGGGCTCCGCGTGCAGCTGGCCGACGCCAGGCCAGAGTCGCTCACCGCGGGCGTCGCCGCCGTGGTGCGCGAGGCGGCGTACGACAAGGCCGCCGGCGGCCCGACGGCAGAGCGGGCCATTGAGGCGGCGACGCGTGTCTCGGCGGTCGGCGATCCAGGGCAGTTGGCGGCAGAAATCGTTGTCGAGGCGATCACCGAAGACCCAGCCGCCAAGCGAAGGCTCTTCGCGCAGGTTGAGCCAAACCTCCCGCCGGACGCGGCGCTGTGCACCAACACGTCGACACTGCCCATCGCTACGCTTGCAGACGGCTTAGCGCGCCCCGAGCGGTTCTGCGGGCTGCACTTCTTCAACCCGGTCCGCAAGATGCCGCTGGTGGAGGTGGTCCGCGGCCCGCAGACCGGCGACGGCACCATTGCCCGGGCGGCCGGCTACGCCCGGCGGCTGGGGAAGACGCCCATCGTGGTGGGCGATGGGCCCGGCTTTCTAGTCAATCGCCTGTTGTCGCCGTACATGGCCGAGGCGGCGCAGATGGCCGCCGAGGGCGTGCCGATCGCACAGATCGAGCGGGCCGCCAAGCGGTTCGGCATGCCGATGGGGCCGCTCGCGTTGCACGACATGGTGGGCCTAGACGTCTGCATGCACGCCGGCGGCGTGATACGCGACGCGTTCCCAGATCGCATCCCCGAATCGGGCCTGGTAGCCCGGCTGGTCGCGGCGGGCCGCCTGGGCCAGAAGAACGGCAAAGGGTTCTTCGACTACCCGCCCGGCAAGCCCGGCCAAGCGCCCAAGGGCGTGCCAAGCGATGCGGTCGAAGCCATCATCCAGACCGGCAGAGGAGACACGCCGGCGGCCGAGCATGACCTGGCCGATCGGCTGCTGCTGCCGATGCTGCTAGAAGCGACCCGCGCGATCGCCGATGGCGTTGCCGCCCGTCCCCGCGATGTGGACCTGGCGTTGGTGCTCGGCATCGGCTTCCCGGCCTTCCGCGGCGGGCTGCTGTACTGGTCCGACACGCTGGGCGCCGGCGAGGTCCTGCGGCGGCTAGAGCCGTTGGCGGCGCTCGGCGAGCGGTTCCAGCCGACCGACATGATCCGCCACGCCGCGCAGCGTGGCGCCAAGCTCTACGACCTGTAGCCAAGGCGCACGCGGGCCGCACCACGCCGGCCAGCTACGCCGCCACGAGCATGAAAACGCCGGTCATCGTCGACGCCGTCCGCACGCCCATCGGCCGGGCCCACGCCCAGCGGGGCGTCTTCCGCCACACACGCAGCGACGACCTGGCCGTGACGGCCGTCCGGGCGTTGATCGAGCGGACGGGCGTCGACGCGTCCGCCATCGAGGACGTCGTGCTGGGGTGCACGCAGCAGCGGGGCGAGCAGGGCCTGAACGTCGGCCGCACGGTGGGCCTGATGGCGGGGCTGCCGCTGGAGGCCGGCGGCGCCACGGTCAACCGGCTGTGCGGCAGCAGCCTGCAGGCGATCAACCAGGCGGCCCACGCGATCGTGGCCGGCGCCGAGGACGTGCAGATCGTCGGCGGGCTCGAGCACATGGGCCGCTACGCCATGGACGCCGGCCTGGACGTCAACCCGGCGTTGCTGCGGCGGACCAGCCGGGGGGCGTTGATGATGGGCGTCACGGCAGAGTTCCTCGCCCAGTCGCGTGGCATCTCGCGGGCGGAGCAGGACGCCTTCGCCCTGGCCAGCCATCAGCGGGCCGCCGCCGCCCACGCATCCGGCGCCTTCGCGGTAGAGCTTACGCCCGTATGGGGCCACAACGAAGTGGGTGAGCGGACGCTCGTCGAGCGGGACCAGTGCGTCGCGAAGACACGTCGGCCGCGGCGCTCGCGGGGCTCAAGCCGGCGTTCATGCCGG
>JBCCQL010000172.1:0-6785 GCA_039024355.1 Planctomycetota bacterium | reverse complement strand
GGCACGCTGTCCAGGTTGCGGCACAGGTCCTCGATGCTGTGCTCCGGCACGCCGGCGCCGTCGAGCGCGGCGTTCAGCTTCGTGACGTACGCGTTGTGGTGCTTGTCGTGGTGGATCTCCATGGTCGCCGCATCGATGTGCGGCTCGAGCGCGTCGAAGGCGTAGGGGAGGTCCGGCAGGGTGTAGGCCATGGCTTGTCCTTTTGGTCGGTGGCCGCGTCCGGCTTCGTCGCCGCGTCTTGTTGGTGGACGCGTCCGATCGGCGGGCGTTGAATCTGCGGGGGCGTGTACTGCCCCCGGGCTATAGGCCGAGCGTACCGCAAGCCATGCGGCAGGACAATCGCCCCAGCCGGCGTGTCGGCGGGCGTGAGAAGGGGCCTTACTTGCCGGCCTGGCCCAGCAGCGCTTCCAGACGCGCACGCTGCGCGTCCAAGGCCCGCAGCTGCTCGGCGATCTTTTCGACAACCGTTTCGTCAAGCGTCGGCGCCGGCCCGGCGGGGGCGCCGAGTTCTTCCGCCGTGCACCCGCGTGCCACGCCCGGCAGCTCGGCGAAGGCCGCGTCCCGCGCGGTGATCGTCGACCCCTTGCCAAGGGCCACCAGGTCGTGGGCGCGGCGGACCGCGTCCTGCCGGCGCGAGCGGGTCGCGCGGTCGGTGCCGAGGCTCGGCTGCGTGGGTTCGTGCTGCATGGCGGCGGGCGGGTTGCGTTGGTCGGGGGCGGTTGGGCGCCTGAGCGGCTCAATGGCTGGGCGGCTGAGCGGCTGAGTAGCGGGGCGGCGATTCACCCGATGGCCGCTTCTTCGGCGGCGGCCTCTTTGGCCATCAGGTACGACTTCAGGCTGCCCAGCAGCAGCCGGGCACGGTCGGTCACCGCGCTGCGGCGGCGGTCGCGGTCGCGGCGGGGCCGGATCGTCACGGCCGCCCGGGTCTGCACGTACGCCCCCGAGGCAAGCCCCGCGCTGTTTTCGCGGTCGACGTGCTCCTCGGCCAGCGACACGTCCACGACGAACGTCACCGGCCGGTCCTCCTGCCGCCGGTTGCGGCCGGAACCGGCGTCGGTGGCTTCGAGGCGGATCTCGTGCTCGGCGGTCCGCAGGATCTTCGCGTCGTGGTCGGCGATAAAGCCGCGCAGCTTCTGCACGGCCACGTTCAGCGGCACGTTGGTGACCAGCGACGCCTCGACCAGCGAGCTGCCTCGCCACGTGGCGAACGGCCACCAGGACTTGGACTTGATTTCTTCGGCCATGCCTTCTCCCAGTTGGACGACTTGGTTGCGGCCCTGATCCTTGGCCTGCAGCAGCGCGCGGTCGGCCCGGCGGAGCATCGTGTCGGGCCGGTCGCCCGCCTGCAGCTCCGTGACGCCAAAGCTGGCGGTGATGTTCTTGTTGCCCAGCTCCGCCAGCGGCAGCTCACAGAGCGCTTTGCGGAACGCCTCGGCCCGCTGCGCGGCGGCGGCGTTGTTGCAGTCGGCGCACAGCACGGCGAACTCCTCGCCGCCGTAGCGGGCCACCAGGTCCCCCGTGCGGCACATCGACTTCAGCAGCTCGGCGAAGGTGACGATGGCCTCGTCGCCCGCCTGGTGGCCGTAGGTGTCGTTCACCCGCTTGAAGTGGTCGATGTCCGCCATGATCAGGCTGCACGGCATGCCGGTCTCTTGGTGGGCGTCCGTGAACGCCTCGAGCATGCGGTCGAACTCCGCCCGGTTGGCCACCTGCGTGAGCGGGTCTTTGGTCATCTCGGCGTGCAGCGTCTGGCACTTGGCCTCGAGTGACGCCTCGGTCGAGACGTCGGTCAGCAGCACCGTGGCGCCCTGGGCGCCGCCGCCCGGCGTGGCCACGGGGATCACGTGCAGCACGGCGGCCACGTGCCGGCCCGCGCGGCCCATGACGCTGATGCTCTCCATCAGCTGCAGGCCGGAGGAGATGGTCTGGGCGATCGGGCACTCGGCGTCGCTCAGGCGTTTGCCGTCGCGGTGCGACATGTCCAGCAGCGTGGGCGTGAGCACCTGGCCGATGGCCGCGTCGGCGGCGACGCCCGTCAGCCGCTCGGCGCCGGTGTTCCACTGGGTGATGCGTCGGTCGAGGTCGACAAACACCACGCCCTCGTGCGTGTTGTCGATCATCTTCTGGTAGAAGGCGAACCCGCCGCCCGGCGGGGGCGTGTCGGCCGCGGCGCCGGAGGCGTCGGCCGGTGGCGATGGCGCCGCGGTCGGCTCCCAGGGCAGGGAGTCGCCGCTCACGGCGCCGAGCCAACGCTCGGTCACGTCACGCTCCAGCACGCTCTGGTCCTGCTCGAACAACCGCGAGAAGCTCTGCACCAGCGTGGGGTCGAACTGGCGGCCCGCGTACTCGAACAGCTCGGCCAGGGCCCGCTCGCGCGACTTCGCCCGCCGGTACACCAGGTCGGTGGTCATGGCGTCGAACGCGTCGACAATCGCCAGCATCCGCGAGAACACCGGGATTGCGTCGCCCTGAAGGCCAACGCGGCGGTGCGTGCCGTCGTACCAAGCGGCGGCGGCCACCACGGTCTCGATCAACGCCGGCGGCGCGCCGGCTGACCGCAGCACGTCAACCGCCATCGAGGTGTGCCGGTCGACCAGCGCGACCTCTTCGGCCGACAGCCGGCCCGGCTTGTCCAGCACCCGGTCGGGCACGCCGATCTTGCCGACGTCGTGCAGCAACGCCGCCAGCTCAAACTGGGTGCGGAGCGGCTCGGGCATGTCGAGCACCGCGGCCCACTTGCTGGCCGCTAGCGCCACACGCAGGCTGTGCGTCGCCGTGGCTGGGTGCTTGCATCGCAGCGCGGCGAACAACGAGCTAGCGATCCCAAGCCGGCCGGTTACCAGCCGGTCCTGCTGCTGGGCGAACGCCTCCTCGCGGCGGGTTTGGGAGTGCCCGCCCGCGGCGGCGGCTTCGTCCAGCGCGTCGAACACGCCGGGCGCCACGCGTGAGCCGGCGGCGCCCGGCGCCGGAGGCTCAGCCGTCGGGTTCCGCAACGCCGTGCCCCCTATCGCCGAGCCCTCTGTCGCCGGGCCCTGCATCGCCGGGATCTGGGGCGCCGGGCCTTGGCGTACGTCGTCCGGGGGCGGTGCGCTGGAGGGGGTCATCGGCCTGGGCGTTCGGTCTGCAGCCTGGCGTAGTGGCGTCGGCACGCGTGTGCAAGCAGCGGCCCGACCTCGGCTCTCCGGCGGCAACGCCCCGCAGATCGGCCCGCTTCTGTGGGAACCGTACGTCACGGTTCTTTGCCGGGCGGCACGCAACCGCCCTGCGCCCGGCACGCCCGGCCGCGGCGGCCTGCCACGCCGCCCGCCAGCGGCGCATCCGTCGCGGCCGGTGTATCCCGCCTGGCTTCCGCAACTGATTCTCGCGCGGGGCCTTCATCACCACGCCCACCATCTGCCGAAATTGTGGGATGTGCGGGGCGGCGGGCTCCGCGCGGTTCTCCGGCGTGCTAGGGATGGCGCGCCGCAACTCGACCGGCGTGCGGCGGCGGGCCCGTTCCGGCGCCCGGCGGCGGCGACCCCGCGTCGCTACGCACGCCCGACAGGGAAGACGGCATACCATGGCGAGTGCAACAGGGCGGGGCGACCGGCGACGCAGGGTCTTTGGCGATGGCCGCCTGGCCGCCGAAGCCGCCGAGCCCACCGAAGCAGCCGGCCCCGGGCGGCCCGCCGGCACGCCACGCCGCTACGCGCCGGATGCCGCCAGCGCAAGCTTTGCCGTCGCCCGGAGGGTGCTGCCCACCGGCGCGGCAGCGTTGGCCTCGTCCGCGGTGCTCGGCACGCTCGCCCTGGCCGGGTGCGCCGCCCTGCACGCGTACCGGGCAACAATCGCCGTCACGCTGGGCGACGCCGTCACGCCGCTGGTGGATGCGTCGAGCCCGACGTCGCTGGCGCGGCTTGCTGCCGTGGCGATGGCCCTCTGCGTCGCTGCAATGTGCGGCGTGCTGCTGGGCCTCCGCCGCCACCGCACGGACGACGTCCGCGGCGTCTACCGCTGGTGGGCGACCGCCGGCGCCGCGTCGGCCTTGGCAGCCGTCTGCCTGGCGACCAACCTGCACGGCGTGCTGGCCGTTGTCGCGGCGGAGCGGATCGGTTGGACTGCGCTGGCGGGCGACGCCATCTGGTGGCTCGCACCGGCAGTGCTGCTGTTGGCGCCGGTCGCCCTGCGGGTGTTCTTCGACCTGCGAGAGTGCCGCCCCGCCGCCGTGTCGGCCATCGCCGGGTCGATTGCCGCCGCGGTCGCCCTAGCGGCGGGCCTGGGCTGGGCCCCGGCTGCCGCTCAGCCTCAGCTCGACGGGGTGCAAAGCGCCGCCACGCACGCGACGCTGCTGCTAACGCTGCTCGCCCAGCTGCTGTACGCCCGGCGGATCGTCCTAGAAGCGGCCGGGCAGGTCGCCGCCCCCGCCACGCCGAAAGCCGGCAAGCGGAAAGCGAACGCCGACGGGGCGGCACAAACTATGCCCGCCACGCAGGCCGCCGCCGGTTCGCCGGCCAAGCTGAAGCTGGCCGAGGAGACCCGCGAGCCCGCGGCCAAAACCAAGCGTGGCGCCAAGGCGGCCGCTGCGACCCAGGCCAAGCCCGAGCCCGCCGCCCCGACGCAGTGGGTCGACGGCTCACAGGCCGACTACTCCGATGGCTACGAAGACGGCGAGGCCCCGACACGGCGGCGCCTCTCCAAGGCCGAGCGGAAGCGGATCCGCAAGCAGAAGTCGCGGCAGAACAAGGCGGCGTGACCCGCGGCCGCTTAGGTGATGACCGGCGGCGACGCTTTTTCGCCCGCCCGGCACCGTCTACGCTACGGGCGACGCCCACGCCCGCCACCTGCCGCCTCTGGCCTGTCGCCTGCCCATCATGCCCGTCCGCACCCGCTTCGCCCCCAGCCCAACGGGCTACCTGCACATCGGCGGCGTCCGCACCGCGTTGTTCAACTGGCTGCTCGCCCGGCAGGCCGGTGGGCAGTTTCTGCTGCGGATCGACGACACGGACCAGCAACGCAACGTCGACGAGGCGCTGGCCCCCATCCTGCACGGCTTCCGCTGGCTCGGCCTGGATTGGGACGAGGGGCCAGAGGTCGGCGGGCCGCACGGGCCGTACTTCCAGTCGCAACGCAGCGACCGGTACCAAGCGGCGGTCGATCGGCTGCTGGCCGCCGGCGCCGCGTACCGGGACTTCGCCAAGCCCGAGGAGCTGCAGGCCGAGCGCGACGCGGCCCAGCGGTCCGGCGGGTCGTTCACCTACAGCCGGCGTTGGCGGGCCGAAACGCCCGAGGACGCCGCCCGCTTCGAGGCCGAGGGCCGCAGCGGCGTGGTCCGGCTTGCGATGCCACGCGAGGGGGAACTGGTGCTGCAGGACCTGGTGCGGGGCGAGGTCCGCTTCGCCTGGGCCAAGGAGCAAGACCACGTGATCCAGCGTGCCGACGGCACCTGCCTGTACCACCTGGCCACGGTGGTCGACGACCACCAGATGCAGGTCTCGCACGTGGTGCGCGCCGAGGAGCACCTGCCCAACACGCCGCGGCAGGCGTTCATCGCCCAGCACCTGTACGCCGGCCAGCCCGGCTACACGCCGCCGCGGTTCGCCCACCTGCCGTTCGTCGCCGAGCCGGGCAGCAAGAACAAGCTCAGCAAGCGCAAGCTCGACAAGTACCTGAAGAACCGCGACTTCGCCACGCTCAACACGCACGGCCAGCAGATCGCCCAGCGGCTCGGCCTGGGCGTGGCGGCCGAGACGTTCAACCCGGTGATCGTCGATTTCTACGAGCAGATTGGCTACCTGCCCGACGCGCTGCTCAACTACCTGCTGCTGCTCGGCTGGTCGCTGGACGATACGGCCGAGGATTTCTCTCGCGAAGAGATGCTGCAGGCGTTCTCCCTGGAGCGGGTGAACAAGTCGGCCGCCAGCTTCGACCCGCAGAAGCTCATGGCCTTCCAGGACCGCGCGATGCAGCGGCTGCCCCTCAAGCAGAAAGTGGCCCGCTGCGTCGATTTCCTCAGGCGAGGGGGGCACGTCGCCGACCCGCCCGACTGCGACACCGGCCCCTACGTCTCGCGGATTGTCGAGGCGGCCGGCGACCGCATCAAGGCCGCCGGCGACATCCTGGACTACGCCGACTTCTTCACCGCCGACGACCAGCTGCCGTACGACGAGAAGGCCTTCGCCAAGCGGCTGGCCAAGCCGGCCGACGCCGCCGAGCTGCTCGCCGCGTTCCGCGAAGAGCTGGCCGCGGTCGAGCCGTTCACCGCCGCGGCGACCGACGCCGCGCTGCACGCCTTTATCGAGCAACGCGGCATCAAGATCGGCCAGATCATCCACGCGGTGCGGGTGGCGGTGACCGGCAAGGCGATCGGCTTCGGCGTGTTCGAGACGCTCGAAATCCTGGGCCGCGAGCGTTGCCTCCGCCGGATCGACCGCGCGTTGGCCATGCTGCCGGGGTAGTGGCCGTTGGTCCGCAGCGGCGCGGTTGGCTTGTCGCCGCACGGGGCGGGCGCGGGTGCTCGCGGCGGTTTTTTGTAACCGTGCCGGCCGCTTGCTAGACTGCCGGGCGTGAACTCCCCACGCCCGCTTGCCGTGCGATGATCGACCACCAGCAACCCGATCGGCAGCAGCGGCTGGACGAGGCCCGCGACCGGCTGACGCGGCTCGAAGCGGAGACTCATCGCCTGCGGGCCGAGCTAGCCCGCCTAGAGGCCGCCGGCGAAGACGAGGCGGCCGCACGCATCGAAGACCAGCTCGCCCGCCGCGCGGCAGAGGCGAGCTTGGCACGCGACGCCGACGCGCACGAGCCGG
>JBCCQL010000171.1:0-6806 GCA_039024355.1 Planctomycetota bacterium | reverse complement strand
GGCACGGTGATCTCGTGCGTCATGTCAGCCCCACGGGCCGGCGCCGCCCTAGAACCGCCCGGGCCACGCGGCCCGCCGGGCGCGGGACCCCGGCCGGCCGAGAACTGCTTGAAGAGGTCGGCGAAAGACCCGCCGGCGCCCGCCCCGCCGCGGCCGTTACCAAACAGGTCTCCCAGGTCGACATTAAAGGGCGCCCCGCCCGGCCCGCCGGGATGCGGCCCACCCCCGGGCCAGCCCTGCCCACCGCCCATCGACTCGAAGCCGGGGCCGAACCGGTCGTACTTCGCCCGCTTCTCCTTGTTGCCAAGCACCTCGAACGCGAGCTGCACGTCCTGAAACTTCTGCTTGGCCTTGGCGTCGCCCGGGTTGAGGTCCGGGTGGTGCTTGCGGGCCATGTCGCGGTACGCCTTGCTGATGGCGTCGTCCGAGGCGTCTCGCTTGACGCCGAGCGTTTCGTAGTAGTCTTGCGGCATGGGCGGCGGCAGTTCTGGTAGACCTGATTGCCCTATTCTAGCGGTGAACCGGCGCGTGTGTACTGCACGCCGCGTGCTACTTTTGTTGGGGGCGTTGATGCCCCCGGTTTCCAACCGCCGCGGATACCAAACCATGCACGCTTCTGCCCCGCTCGGCGGCCCTTGCGGACGGACCGGCCGGGCGTCGCCCACCGCGATCGCCGGGCTGCTGCTGGTGGTTGCCGGGCGCGTACTCGGTGGCGGCCACGCCGATGCCGCCCGGCCGGACGGCGAGCTGGAGATCGCCGTGGTCGAGGCGGGCAGCGGCAAGCCCCTGGCGGCCCGCGTGCGGCTGCGGAACGCCCGCCAGCGGCCGGTCGTCCGCGGGCTGGGCGTGGCCGGCCACGGCGACCATTTCTACGTCGACGGGGCCGCCACGCTGGGGCTTCGCCGGGGGCAGTACACGTTCGATCTCGACGCCGGCTGGGGCCGCCGCACGCGCGCCGGGCACTTTGAGATCCAGCGGCGTGCGCAGGACTCCAAGCAGATCGAGGTACGCACGTTCGCCGACCTCGCCGAGGAAGGCTGGCATGCCGCCGACCTGGACTGCGATCGGCCGCTCCTGCACTTAGGCGTCGTGCTGCAGGCCGAGCAAGTCGACTACACACCGCTTGTCGCCTGGCGATCGGAGGCCGGGGGCGGCTGGCGGCGGGTCTCACGGGTGGCGCCGCGCGGCGCCACCATTCCCGGCGGCGTGGCGGAGCACGCGGCCCGCGTCGCCCACGCGGGCGGCGACCTTCTGCTCGTGTCGCCCAGCGGGCCGATGGACGCCGCCGCGCTGCCGCCGCACGATCGCCTCTCCGTTGCGGACCTGCGGGAAGCCCGCGAGCGCGGGCTCCGCATCGTCGCGTGCGACCCCGCCGCCTGGCGTCTGCCGGTTTGGCTAGCGGCCGACGTGCTAGACGCGGTGATGGTGCTCGGCCGCGATCAGCGAAGAGCCGCCGACCACACATCGCCCGGCCGGCCGCCAGACGCACGTCTCTTCCCCGGGCGGCGAGGCAAAGGGCGTTGGCGAGAGGCGGTCTACTTCCACACGCTGAACGCTGGGCTTCGGTTGCCGGCGGTAGCCGGCAGCGGCTCGGGCGACACCCCCAGCCCGCTGGGCGCCAATCGCGTCTACGCCGCGTGCCCAGACGGCTTTTCGATCGACGACTGGTGGGCCGCCGTCGACGCGGGCCAAACCGTCGTGACCAACGGGCCGCTGCTCCGCCCGAGGGTGCACGGCCGGCCGCCGGGGCACGTCTTCCGCCTCGACGGGCAAGGGGCGTTCGCTGCGCCCATCGCGCTGAACCTCAGCACACGGGAAACGATCGAGTACCTCGACCTGATCCAGGACGGGCGGGTTGTCGCCTCGGTTGGCTTGCGCGACTGGGCGAGCGCCGGCGGGCGGCTGCCGGAGCTGCAATTCAACCGCAGCGGATGGTTCAGCGTGCGGGCGGCAACCACCGCGTCGGACCGCTACCAGCTCGCCCTGAGCGGCCCGTTCTATGTCGAGGGGCCGGGCGGGCCGCAGATTAGCCGGGCGAGCTGCCGGTTCTTCCTTGACTGGCTGGCCGAACTGCCCGAGCCGCTGGCCGCCGCGTCGCCCGAGGCGGAGGCCGACGTCGCCGCCGCCATAGCGTTTTGGGAAGAACGCCTATCGCGGGCGACAGCCGACTGACCTCTCGGCCGCCGCTGGCGCCGCGTGCCGTGGTTGAGCGTTTGTTGCCACGCCGGTAACTTGCTTGGCGAAGGACCGCAAACGCCCGGCTTCTGGCCGCGACTGCAAGCGGCTGCACGGGAAGCTTCTAAGCACGAACAAGCACAGAGGAGGCCCCGCCGCTTGGCCGATCAGCCGCCATCCGCCGAAACGCAGCCCGAAGCCGCGCCGCTAGAAACCTTCACCCGCCTGAACGGCCCGGTGGGCGACCTGACGCTGCTAGAAAAATCGCTGCTGTTCGCGGAGCTCTCGTGCCTTTCCTACTTTTCGAGGGCGGTCGCGGGGCACGGCGCCAACGAGATCGGCTTCCCCGAGACCCGCTTCTACGACCGCGACGGCGCCCAGGCGTACCTGTTCGCCAACGCGTCGGACACCGTCATCATCTGCCGCGGGACCGAGCCCCACGAGTGGAACGACATCCAGGCCGACCTGGACGCGGTGACCGACGTGGCCGAGACCATCGGCCGCGTGCACCGCGGATTCAAGCGCGAGGTAGACGACCTGTGGCCGCGGCTGGAAGAGGCGCTCATCAGCAACGAGCTGCCGCTGTGGTTCGCCGGGCACTCGCTAGGCGGGGCGATGGCCGCCATCTGCGCGGGGCGGTGCAAGCTCTCGCACATCAACTCCACGCCGGAGGCCCTGTTCACCTACGGCAGCCCACGCGTGGGCAACCAGCGGTACGTCAACCACGTCCGGCTGAAGTACTACCGCTGGGTCAACAACAACGACATCGTGCCCCGCGTCCCGCCCCGCTGGCTGGGCTACCGGCACACGGGGCACGAGTTCTACCTGGACCGCAACGGCCGGCTCAGCGACATCGACGGTGTCCTACGCCTGCGCGACCGCTTCTGGGGCTTCCTCAGGTCGCTCAAGCGGTGGCGGATCGACCACTTCTCCGACCACCTGATGGGCGAGTACATCACGGCGATCCGGCGGCTGATGGAGGAAGACAACCGCAAGCGGGCGGCGGCCGGCGGCGTAGCGAGCGATGCGCCGGCGACTGCGTCACGCACGCCGCAAACGGCAGGCTGAACGCCTGAGCTTAAATGACCGTGGGGCGGGTGGGCCGCTACTCCTTTGGCGTCCGCACCTTCTTTTTCTTCCGCGACGAGGAGCCGCTGGCGGCGCCGTTGCCGTCGCCCGCCGCCGTGTTCTGCGGTGCGTGCGGTGCGTCGGTAGGCCGTTTGCTGCCGGCCCGCTTCTTCGGCTTGGGGCTAGCCGGGCCAGATTCTTGCGGCGCCGGCGCGGGCGGCAACGCCTCGCCCGCCGCCAGCTTGAGCAGCTCCGCCTGGCTGCGGTGCACGCCGGCGCCGGGCGGCATGGGCGTCGGCAGGTAGGCGCCGTCGTGCTGCAGGGCCCGCGCACGCTGGTTGTCACGCAGGTACGCGGGCAGGATCTCGTCGACGATCCGCTCGCGGAGCGCGGGCGCCTCGATCGGGAACATCACCTCGACACGCCGCTCGAAGTTGCGGGGCATCCAGTCCGCGCTGCTCAGGAAGACGCGCTGCCCCGCGCCCGCACCGACGACGATCACCCGGCTGTGCTCCAAGAACCGGTCGACGATGCTCCGCACGCGGATGTTCTCGCTCAGGCCCGGGTGGCCGGGCCGCAGGCAGCAGATGCCGCGGATGATCAGGTCGATCGGCACGCCCGCTTGGCTGGCGCGGTACAGGGCCTCGATCGTCTCGCGGTCGACCAGCGAGTTGAGCTTGGCGACAATCCGCGACGGCCCGCCCGCGGCCGCCAGGGTGGCCTGCTCGTCGATCAGCTCGATCGTCCGTCGGTGCAGGTCCTGCGGCGCCACCACCAGCTTCTGCCAGCCGTGCCCCTGGGAGTAGCCCGTCAGGAAGTTGAACAGGGCGGAGACGTCCTCCGTCATCGTCTTGTCGGCCGTGAACAGGCCCATGTCGGTGTACAGCCGCGCGGTGGTCGGGTTGTAGTTGCCGGTGCCCAGGTGGGCGTAGCGGCGGACCTTCTTGCCCTCCTGCCGGACCACCAGGGCCAGCTTGCAGTGGGTCTTCAGGTCCATGAAGCCGAACACCACGTGCACGCCCGCCCGCTCCATCCGCCGGGCCCAGCCGATGTTGGCCGCCTCGTCGAAGCGGGCCTTCAGCTCCACCAAGGCCGTGACGTGCTTGCCCGCCTCGGCGGCGTCGATCAGCGAGTTGACGATCGGGCTGTCCCCGCTGGTGCGGTACAGCGTCTGCTTAATGGCCAACACGTTGGGGTCGCCCGCCGCCTGCTGCACGAACCGCACCACCGGCTGGAACGAGTCGAACGGGTGGTGCAGCAGGATGTCGCCCCGCGCGACCGCGGCGAACATGTCGGCCGTGGCGTGCATGTCCCGCGCAACGCGGGGCGAGAAGCGGGCGTCGCACAGGTCTTTGCGGTCGACCAGGCTGCGCAGCTCCATCAGGGCCGTCATGTCCAGCGGCCCGTCGACGCGGTACACCTCGTTGTAGTGCCCCGGCGACTGGGCGTCGTCCCGGCGGACCGACTCCTCGTCGGCCACCCGGTTGAGCAGCCTGGTGGGCATGTCGACCGACGCCTCGAGCCGCACCGCCTCGCTCCGCTGCCGGGCCCGCAGCCGCGACTCGATGGCCCGCAGCATGTCGTCGCCCTCCTCGTCGAGCAGGTCGATGTCCATGTCGCGCGTCACGCGGAAGCCGCCGCACCCCTCGATCGCGTAGCCGCCGAACAGCTCCGGCAGCCGCGTGGCGATCAGGTCCTCCAGCAGGACGAACTCCGTGCTGCCCGGCTCGACCGCCACGAAGCGTGGCAGCACCTGCGGCACCTGCACGACCGCGAACAGCCGCTCCGGGCCGATGCCCCGCTCGCGGCGCAGGTCGGCCGCAAGGTAGAAGCCGCGGTTGTGGAACCGCGGGCTGGGGTGGCTGGGGTCGATCGCCATGGGCGTCAGCACCGGGAACACCCGCTGCCGAAAGAATTTGTCCAGCGACTTCCGCACGGCCGGCCGGAGGCCCGCCTCTTTGACGGTGCGGATGCCCTGCTTGTCGAGCGCGGGCGAGATCGACTCGTTCCAGCACGCGTACTGCTGCTCGACCAGCTGCCGCGTGCGGAACGAGATCCGCTGCAGCTGCGCCAGAGGGCTGAGGCCGTCCGTGCGTGGGTCCTGCGGGGCGAGCGTGCCAAACACCTGCTCGCGCAGGCCCGCCACGCGGACCATGAAGAACTCGTCCAGGTTCGCGGCGAAGATCGACAAGAACTTGACCCGCTCTAGCAGCGGGTTCTCTTCGTTCTTCGCCTCTTCCAGCACCCGCGCGTTGAACTCGAGCCAGCTCAGCTCGCGGTTGAGGAAGTGCTGCGGCTCGGACGGTGTGGTGGTCATCGGGCAAGCCGGCGGGTCGGCTCGGCAAGGGTCCTTCGTAGCTCCTACAAACGTACGCCGCGGCGTCGCGCGGGGGCGGGCACGGGCGCGGCGGGGCACCCTGCCACACCCGCGGCCGCCATTGTAGGGGGATTGGGCTGGGTGTGCAGCCTGGCGTGGCTGTGCGGCCACGGGGCTCGATGTCGCCACTGGCTCGCACAGAAGCCTGCCCGCGAAGTCCGTCTAGCCACAAGTTGGCGCCGGCGGATTCCTGGCCGCAAGACAAGCGGGTTGTCCGCACCCGCGCCTGAACCGGGAGCGACCCCGCCGAAAGCGACGCCCAGATCAATCGCCGCGGGATTTCTGCACGCCTACGCTCTCGGCCGGGGCGCCGTTGGCGCCGGCCGTTGCCGGCGTCGACCGCCGGCCGTGCGTTCGCTCGCCGATGAGCTCGGCGATTTCTCGCTCGTCGATCTCTTCGCGCTCGAGCAGGGCGTTGGTCAGGTCGTCTAGCGCCTGGCGGTTCTCGGTCAGCAACCGGGTGGCGCGGTCCGCCGCGCCGTGCAGGATGGCGGCCACCTCTTCGTCGATGATGCGGGCGGTGTGCTCGCTGTACTGCCGCTGCTCCTGCACGATCTCGCGGCCGAGGAACGGGTCTTGCCCGTCGCCGTGGTGGGCGACCGGGCCCAGCCGCTCGCTCATGCCCCAGTGCGTAACCATCCGGCGGGCGAGCTGCGTCGCCCGGTCGAGGTCGCTCGACGCGCCGTTGCTGTACTCGTCGAACACCAGCTTCTCTGCCGCCCGGCCGCCGAGGGCCATCGCCAGCGTGGCGTGCATCTCGGTCTCGGACTGGCTGTGCCGGTCTTCGTCTGGGATTAGCTGCGTGACGCCAAGTGCGCGGCCGCGGGGCACGATGGTGACCTTGTGCACGGGGTCGCAGCCGGGCGCCTTCCACGCCACCAGGGCGTGCCCCGCCTCGTGGTAGGCCGTCATCCGCCGCTCTTCCTCGGTCAGCACGTCCTCGCGCGTCGAGCCCATCAGGGCCTTGTCGCGGGCGTACTCGAAGTCCTCCATCGTGACAAAGCTGCGGTCGTTCCGCGTCGCCCACAACGCGGCCTCGTTGATGAGGTTGGCGATGTCGGCGCCGGTCAGGCCGGTGGTGCCGCGGGCCAGCCGCTCGATGTCGACGTCGTCTCCCACCGGAACGTTGCGTGTGTGCACGTCGAACAGCTGGCGCCGCCCCTCGATGCTGGGCCGGTCGACCGTG